>NZ_BRCG01000005.1:0-253715 GCF_023708005.1 Pseudarthrobacter sp. NCCP-2145
CGGACTGTGCATAACCCTGTGGATGAAGCTGAATCCATCCTGGTTCATGACTTGCGGCTGCAGGCAATGCAGGCAAAGCAAGTTTTGAGGGAACCGATTGATGACAGTAGACGAAGCCAACCACGCCAATACTGTCGGAAGTTCCTGGCGGCGCGTTGTCAGCCTGCTGGAGCAGGACCACCGTGTTTCACCACGTCAGCGGGGCTTTGTCATCCTCGCCCAGGCCCAGGGCCTGATCGGTTCCACCCTCCTGGTGGCCGTCCCCAACGAGCTCACCCGCGAAGTGCTCCAGACCCAGGTCAAGGACGCACTGGATGATGCGCTGCACAACGTCTTCTCCGAGGACATCCGGTGCGCCATCGACGTCGATACCGATTTGGTGCCCATCCACACGGAACCTGAACCCGTCGTCGTCGAGCCGTCCTTCTCTGCGGACCAGCTGATCGAGCAGAAGCCGCAGCCGATGCTGCCCAGCACGTCGCACGAATTTGGCCGGCTGAACCCGAAGTACGTCTTCGATACCTTCGTCATTGGTTCGTCCAACCGCTTTGCCCATGCTGCCGCCGTCGCAGTGGCTGAAGCACCGGCCAAGGCGTACAACCCGCTGTTCATCTACGGTGACTCGGGTCTGGGAAAGACCCACCTGCTGCACGCGATCGGACACTACGCCCGCCGGCTCTACAGCGGCATCCGCGTCCGCTACGTGAATTCGGAAGAGTTCACCAACGACTTCATCAACTCCATCCGCGACGATGAAGGTGCAAGCTTCAAGACCACCTACCGCAACGTCGACGTGCTGCTCATCGACGACATCCAGTTCCTCGCAGGCAAGGACCGTACGCTCGAGGAGTTCTTCCACACGTTCAACTCGCTGCACAACAACAACAAGCAGGTAGTGATCACCTCGGACCAGCCGCCCAAGCTGCTGGCAGGTTTCGAGGACCGCATGAAGTCACGCTTCGAATGGGGCCTCCTTACCGACATCCAGCCGCCGGAACTTGAAACCCGGATTGCGATCCTCCGCAAGAAGGCGCTCAGCGAAGGCCTGTCCGCGCCGGATGACGCGCTTGAGTACATCGCATCAAAAATCTCCAGCAATATCCGTGAGCTCGAAGGCGCACTGATCCGCGTCACCGCGTTCGCCAGCCTCAACCGCCAGCCCGTTGACGTGGCCCTTGCCGAGATGGTCCTCAAGGACCTCATCACCGACGACGGCGCCCAGGAGATCACGTCCAGCCAGATCCTGCAGCAGACCGCCGAGTACTTCAAGCTGAGCATGGAAGAGCTGTGCAGCAAATCGCGCACCCGGACCCTGGTGACTGCACGCCAGATCGCCATGTACCTCTGCCGCGAACTGACGGACATGTCGCTGCCGAAGATTGGCCAGGAGCTTGGCGGCCGCGACCACACCACCGTGATCCACGCCGACAGGAAGATCCGCGAGCTGATGGCAGAGCGTCGTGTGATCTACAACCAGGTGACAGAGCTGACCAACCGGATCAAGCAGCAGCAGCGGGACTCGTAACCGCCGCCTCTATACCTTATTAACAGGTGCATGTGGATAAGCCTGTGGATACTTAAGGGGACAACCGCGGTTAATGGGCTTAAAACCCTTAAGGCGCCTGTGGATTCGAAAAATCGCGAAAAATGTTGTCCCCATCCACACCCTGTTTAAAACGTCCGCCGCCCACAGTCCATGAACAGGGCTTAACCCCCGGATTTCGCGGTGAGGGGGAGTTATCCACAGTTTCCACAGCAGTTATTAACACTACTAATCCCAAAAAATTGAAATCCCTCAAACAACAAGACCGGTCCGCCCTCCCGAACCTCTCCAGGTCGAGCGGCCCAAAGGGGCCTGGCTGACTGGGGGGATGGGTTAATCCCGGATCTTCCGGCTAAGCTGTCAGCAGCGCTCCCATCCTCGGGTTTTCGTGTGGTTCCGGCAGCACGGACCATGCAGGAACGCGAGCGGGGCACCAACTCTTCGGAACTCCCGGCGGGACGTTTCAGGTACAACAACGCAGCAGCAATGAAAGGCGGCACCCTTCCGTGAAGTTCAGAGTCGATCGGGACGTCCTGGCAGAAGCCGTCACCTGGACAGCCCGCTCGTTGTCTCCGCGGCCGCCTGTTCCGGTCCTTTCCGGGTTGCTGTTGAAGGCCGAAGCCGGCACCGTCAGCCTCTCGAGCTTTGACTACGAGACCTCTGCCCGCCTGGAAATCGCGGCCGACATCAGGGACGAGGGAACTATCCTGGTCTCCGGCCGGCTCCTGGCCGATATCTGCCGCAGCCTGCCATCGGCTCCGGTCGACGTCGAAACCGACGGCAACAAAGTCACCCTGACCTGCCGCCGCAGCAGCTTCCACCTGGCAACCATGCCGGAAGCCGAGTACCCGCCCCTTCCGGCGCTTCCGCCTATAAGCGGCACCGTTCCCGGCGACTCCTTTGCCCAGGCGGTGTCCCAGGTGATCATCGCTGCCAGCAAGGACGACACCCTGCCCATCCTCACCGGCGTGCGGATGGAGATCGAAGACGACCTCATCACGCTCCTCGCCACCGACCGCTACCGGCTGGCGATGCGCGAGGTGCCGTGGAAGCCGGTCACCCCCGGCATTTCAACCAGCGCGCTGGTCAAGGCCAAGACCCTGAACGAAGTAGCCAAGACCCTTGGCAACAGCGGCGACATCCACCTCGCCCTCGCCGATGACGAAAGCCGGCTGATTGGCTTCGAAAGCGGCGGACGCACCACCACCTCGCTGCTGGTGGACGGCGACTATCCCAAGATCCGTTCGCTGTTCCCGGATTCCACCCCCATCCACGCCACCGTGCAGACCCAGGAACTCGTGGAAGCAGTGCGGCGTGTCTCGCTTGTGGCGGAACGCAACACCCCGGTGCGTCTGGCCTTCACGCAGGGCCAGCTGAATCTGGACGCCGGCACAGGAGAGGACGCCCAGGCGTCCGAGGAACTGGAAGCGCAGCTTTCCGGTGAGGACATCACCGTGGCCTTCAACCCCCACTACCTGGTGGAGGGGCTGAGCGTGATTGAGACCAAGTTTGTCCGGTTCTCCTTCACCACGGCACCCAAGCCCGCCATGATCACAGCCCAGGCAGACGCCGACGGCGAAGACCAGGATGACTACCGCTACCTGGTGATGCCGGTCCGCCTCCCCAACTAACTCCACCGCCACCCTCGCCTCGCAAGCTCGGCCAGGGAACCCCGGCGGCCTGGGCCCAGACAGGTGTTGTCGTCCTGGGCCCCAAAACGACAGCCAACCCCGCGCAGAAAAGAGAGTCACGTGCACATCGGACTGATCGGCCTCGGCAAAATGGGGTTCAACATGCGCGAACGGCTGCGCAATGGCGGCGTTGAGGTCACCGGATACGACCGCAACCCGGACGTTACGGACGCCGCCTCCATCGATGAGCTCCTTGCTGCAGTTCCCACGCCGCGGCTCATCTGGGTCATGGTCCCTGCCGGCGACATCACCGACGCCGTCATCAAGGAGCTGGGCGAAAAGCTCGACGAGGGTGATTTGGTGATCGACGGCGGCAATTCCCGGTTCACCGAGGACCAGAAACACGGCGAACTCCTTGCCGCGAAGGGGATCCACTTCGCGGACTGCGGAGTGTCCGGCGGAGTCTGGGGACTACAGAACGGCTATGGCCTCATGGCCGGCGGCGACGCCGCCGATATTGAGCGCGCGCTTCCTGTCTTCGACGCCCTGCGTCCCGAGGGTAACCGGGCGGACAGCTTTGTCCATGTGGGCGGGATCGGCGCGGGCCACTACGCCAAGATGGTCCACAACGGGATCGAATACGGCCTGATGCAGGCATATGCCGAGGGTTACCAGCTGCTGGCTTCCAAGGACATCATCAGTGACCTGCCCGGAACTTTCCGGGCGTGGCAAAAGGGCACCGTGGTCCGGTCCTGGCTGCTGGACCTGCTGGTCAAAGCCCTCGATGAGGATCCGGGCCTGCAAAACATCGACGATTACGTTGAGGATTCCGGTGAAGGCAGGTGGACCGTGGAAGAAGCCATTGCCAATGCGATTCCGGCGCCGGCCATCACTGCCGCGCTGTTCGCCCGGTTCGAGTCCCGAGAAGACAGCTCCCCGGCCATGAAGATGGTATCCGCGCTGCGGCACCAGTTCGGCGGCCACGCCACCCGTCCCGCCAAGTAATACCCAGCAGGGAACCGCGAGGTTCCCGGAATTGCCGAAAAACCGCGTGTACCTAGAACACCTCTCCCTGACTGACTTCCGCAGTTATGCCCAGGTGGACCTTGCCCTGGGGCCCGGTGTCACTGTCCTTGTGGGATACAACGGCATCGGCAAAACCAACCTGATGGAGGCCATCGGCTACCTGGCCACGCTCAGCTCACACCGCGTCAGCTCCGACGCGCCCCTGCTCAAGTTCGGCACGGAACGTGCGCTGGTCCGGGCCCGGCTGGTCCGCGGGGAGCAGATCACCGTGCTGGAACTGGAAATCAATGCGGGGCGGGCAAACCGCGGACGCATCAACCGGAGCAATCCGGTGCGGGCACGCGATCTCCTGGGTATCTGCCAGACGGTCCTGTTCGCGCCGGAAGACCTGGCCCTGGTGAAGGGTGATCCTTCCAACCGGCGCCGTTTCCTGGATGAACTGCTCGCCAGCCTCGTTCCGCACCACGCCGCCACCCGCAGCGATTACGACCGTGTCCTCAAACAGCGGAATGCGCTGCTCAAATCAGCCCGCGCCGGCAAGTTCACGCCCGCCCATGAGGCGACCCTGGACGTGTGGGACCAGCACATGGCGAAAGCCGGGGCCGAACTGCTGCACGCGCGGCTTGAACTGGTGGAACGGTTGCGGCCGCACCTGGGCCGTGCCTACGCGGAGCTGACCGATGCCTCCAAACCTGCCGACGCCGTCTACCGCTCCAGCCTCCAGAACCAGATGGACGACGACGGCGCACCGCTGATGCGTGCCGCCGGCACCGTTGCCGGGGGTGATGCAGCGGATGTGGAGGACCTGCGCCAGCTGTCCGTGGAACAGCTGGCGGAACGGTACGTCAAGGCCTTCGCGGACTCCCGCCGCAAGGAGATAGAGCGGGGCATTTCGCTGGTGGGTCCCCACCGCGACGAACTTGAACTCATCCTGGGCCAGGCCCCGGCCAAGGGCTATGCGTCCCATGGCGAAACGTGGTCCATGTGCCTGTCCCTTCGGCTCGCCTCCTATTACGTGATGCTGGACGACACCCGGACCGGGGGTTCGGCTCCCATCCTGATCCTGGACGATGTTTTTGCCGAGCTGGACGTCCAGCGGCGGCGTAAACTGGCCGCAATAGTCTCCGGCGCGGAACAGGTCCTGGTGACCGCCGCCGTCGACGCCGACATCCCGGAAGAGCTCTCCGGACGGCGGGTGAAGGTCATCCCGGGAGGTATTGATGAGCAGGGACAGTGAAAAAGGCGGCGGGCTCCAGCCCGGCCGCGACCCCGACAACATCGATGCTCCCCAGGTTGCCCTGAACAGGATGCGGGAGGCCGCCGCAGCCCGCGGCGAGATCCGCAGGACCGCATCCCGCCCGGGCTCCGCCAAAGCCAAAAAGGGCATACGGGACACCCGCGGCTTCAGCCAGTTCCACGCCAGCGGCCGCGATCCCCTCGGCCTGGGAAAGGTGGTGGGACGCCTTGTGGCGGAGCGCGGCTGGACCTCACCGGTGGCGGTCGGATCCGTCATGGCCGAATGGGCCACCCTGGTAGGCCCCGAAATTTCGGCCCACTGCACGCCCGAGAGCTTCACCGACACCACCCTCCACGTCCGCTGCGACTCAACGGCCTGGGCCACCCAGCTCCGGCTCCTCAGCACCAGCCTTCTGGAGAAGTTCCGGGTGGAACTGGGGGACGGAGTGGTCACGAGCATCCAGGTTCTGGGCCCTTCCGCGCCGAGCTGGCGCAAGGGCGGCCGGTCCGTGAACGGGCGGGGTCCCCGCGACACCTACGGGTAGCGCCGGCAGCGGACTCTTGAAAATCGACGTAACGGCGTGTAGAGCCCTGAAAGGGCGGGAGGGTGTATAGGCACCCGGAGGCCGTCCTGCCAACGCGCCCAAGGCGCGGCCAATGGCCTCCGGGAGGCACACCACCGCCCGTGGAAGGCCCTGGAATGCGGGGAATTGGGCGCCTGCACGGTAGAATCGTTGTAGATAACTGGGCGCGGGTGAACGTTGACTGGGTCCGTTTTCCGCGCGTTTCAAGCCCGCGGAGTGCGGGTCCACCGTCAGCCATACATCGGCGCTACAAGTTTGTGCCTGTTGGCGGATGACTTTCCTGCAGTAACCGGGGAGGATTCGGCCGGCCATCATCGAGAACAGAGGAGTCGACAGCGCCTGTGGCTAACGACAATACAGATATTCTGGCAGCTGAACCCGCAGTCGAGGATGCCCGTACGCCTGACACCCCGGCCGCGCCAGGGACGCAGCGCGAATATGGCGCCAGCGACATCACTGTCCTTGAAGGCCTGGAAGCCGTCCGGAAACGTCCGGGCATGTACATCGGCTCCACAGGGCCGCGCGGGCTCCACCACCTGGTCTATGAAGTTGTTGACAACTCCGTGGACGAGGCACTGGCCGGCTACTGCACGCACATTGAGGTTGTCCTTCAGGCCGACGGCGGCGTGAAGGTTGTGGACGACGGCCGCGGCATCCCGGTGGACATGCACCCCACGGAACACAAACCCACGGTTGAAGTGGTCATGACCATCCTGCACGCCGGCGGAAAGTTCGGCGGTGGAGGGTACGCGGTCTCGGGCGGGCTCCACGGCGTGGGCATCTCGGTAGTGAATGCCCTGTCCAGCCGCGTGGATACGGAAGTACGGCGCCAGGGGCACGTCTGGCGCATGTCCTTCGCGGACGGAGGCAAGCCCCAGGGCAGCCTGGTCAAGGGCGAAGAGACCGACCGCACCGGCACCACCCAGACGTTCTACCCGGATCCGGCAATCTTCGAAGTCACCGAGTTCGACTTCGAGACGCTCCGCGCCCGCTTCCAGCAGATGGCCTTCCTCAACAAGGGACTCCGCATCACGCTCACGGACGAGCGCACTTCCGCTGAAGCGGACGGCGACGCCGACCTGGACCTGGACGCCGTGGTCACCGAGGGCGAGGTCAGCGCGGAACACCGCACCGTGGTGTACCAGTACGACGACGGCCTGCTGGACTACGTCAAGCACCTGAACTCGGGCAAGAAGGTCGACGTGGTCCACGAGGACGTCATCGCCTTCGAAACCGAGGACAAGGACCGGAAGATCGCCCTGGAAATGGCGATGCAGTGGACCAACGCGTACTCCGAAAGCGTCCACACCTACGCCAACACCATTAACACGCATGAGGGCGGCACCCACGAAGAGGGCTTCCGGGCTGCGATGACATCCCTGATCAACCGCTATGCGCGCGAAAAGGGAATCATCAAGGAAAAGGACGACAACCTGACCGGCGATGACATCCGGGAAGGCCTCACCGCCGTTATCTCCGTGAAACTCGCCGAACCCCAGTTCGAAGGCCAGACCAAAACCAAGCTCGGCAACTCCGAGGTCAAGGGCTTTGTCCAGCGCGTGGTCACCGACGGTCTGGGCGACTGGCTGGAGCGCAACCCGGGTCCTGCCCGCGACGTCATCCGGAAGGCGATCTCCGCAGCGCAGGCACGGATGGCCGCGCGGAAAGCCCGGGACAACGCCCGCCGGAAAAGCCCGCTGGAATCCTTCGGCATGCCCGGCAAGCTCTCCGACTGCTCCTCGAAGAACCCGGAGAAATGCGAGGTCTACATCGTGGAGGGCGACTCCGCCGGCGGATCGGCCAAGCGCGGCCGCAACCCGGAGACCCAGGCCATCCTTCCCCTGCGCGGAAAGATCCTGAACGTGGAGCGCGCGCGCCTGGACAAGGCGCTGGGCAACGCCGAGGTCCAGTCCATGATCACCGCCTTCGGCACGGGCATCGGCGAGGACTTCGACCTCTCCAAGCTGCGGTACCACAAGATCGTCCTGATGGCTGATGCCGACGTGGACGGCCAGCACATCACCACCCTGCTGATGACCCTGCTGTTCCGCTACATGCGTCCCCTGATCGAGAACGGCTACGTTTACCTGGCGCAGCCGCCGCTGTACCGCATCAAGTGGTCCAACGCCGCCCACGACTACGTGTACAGCGACCGTGAACGCGACGCGAAGCTCGTTGCCGGACAGGCTGCCGGGCGACGGATTCCCAAGGACAACGGCATCCAGCGCTACAAGGGCCTCGGCGAAATGGACTACACCGAGCTGTGGGACACCACCATGGACCCGGACCACCGCACGCTGCTGCAGGTGACGATGGACGACGCCCTCGCCGCCGACCAGATTTTCTCGGTCCTGATGGGTGAGGACGTCGAGTCCCGCCGAAACTTCATCCAGCAGAACGCCAAGGACGTCAGGTTCCTCGATATCTAGGACACGGTCCGATAGATATTCGATTACTGACATATACCTGAAACGGAAATTAATATGAGCGACGAAACACCCGAGAACCCGGCCTCCGAAGCCGGTACTCCGGACACCGTTCTTGAAGGCGACGTGCTGATAGACCGCGTGGAGCAGGTGGACCTGCAGACTGAAATGCAGCGGTCCTACCTCGACTACGCGATGGCCGTCATCGTGGGCCGTGCCCTTCCCGACGTCCGCGACGGACTGAAGCCGGTCCACCGCAGGGTCCTCTACGCGATGTTCGACGGCGGATACCGGCCGGACCGCTCGTTCAACAAGTGCGCCCGCGTGGTGGGCGAGGTCATGGGCCAGTACCACCCCCACGGCGACACCGCGATCTACGATGCGCTGGTACGCCTCATCCAGGACTGGACGATGCGGTACCCCCTGGCCCTCGGCCAAGGCAACTTCGGTTCCCCGGGCAACGACGGCGCTGCCGCCCCGCGTTACACCGAAACAAAGATGGCGCCGCTGGCCATGGAAATGGTCCGTGACATCGACGAGGAAACCGTCGATTTCCAGGACAACTACGACGGCAAGAACCAGGAACCCACCATCCTGCCCGCCCGTTTCCCCAACCTGCTGGTGAACGGCTCCTCAGGCATCGCCGTCGGCATGGCCACCAACATTCCGCCGCACAATCTCCGCGAAGTAGCCGACGGCGTGCAGTGGTACCTGGCCAACCCCACGGCCAGCCGCGAGGAACTCCTGGAAGAACTCCTGCTGCGGGTCAAGGGCCCCGATTTCCCCACCGGCGCCACCATCCTGGGCCACAAGGGCATCGAGGACGCCTACCGGACCGGCCGCGGTTCGGTCACCATGCGCGCAGTGGTGAACGTCGAGGAGCTCCAGGGCCGCACCTGCCTGGTGGTCACCGAGCTTCCGTACCAGGCCAACCCGGACAACCTGGCCATCAAGATTGCCGAACTCGTCAAGGACGGCAAGATCCAGGGCATCGCCGACCTCCGGGACGAAACCTCCGGCCGCACCGGACAGCGGCTGGTCATCGTCCTCAAGCGCGACGCCGTGCCCAAGGTGGTGCTCAACAACCTCTACAAGCACACCGAACTGCAGAGCAACTTCTCCGCCAACATGCTGGCGATCGTTGACGGCGTTCCCCGGACGCTGAGCCTGGACGCCTTCATCCGGCACTGGGTGACCCACCAGATGGACGTCATCGCCCGCCGTACCCGGTACCGGCTGCGCAAGGCCGAGGAAGAAGCCCACATCCTGCGGGCACTCCTGAAGGCGCTGGACATGCTGGACGAAGTAATCGCCCTGATCCGCGCCTCCAACACCACCGAAGCGGCCCGGGACGGCCTGATGGAGCTGCTGGACATCGACGAACTGCAGGCCAGGGCCATCCTGGACATGCAGCTGCGCCGCCTTGCCGCCCTCGAACGCCAGAAGATCCAGGACCGGCACGCCGAACTCGAAGCCATGATCGCCGAGTACAACCAGATCCTTGGCTCCGAGCAGCGCCAGCGCGAGATCATCAGCACCGAGCTGGGCGAAATCGTGGACAAGCACGGGGATGACCGCCGCACCAAGATCCTGATGGGCTTTGACGGCGACATGTCCATGGAGGACCTCATCCCCGAAGAGGAAATGGTGGTCACCATTACCCGGGGCGGCTACGTCAAGCGGACCCGCAGCGACAACTACCGTTCGCAGCAGCGCGGCGGCAAGGGCATCAAGGGGGCCCAGCTCCGTGGTGACGACGTAGTGGAGCACTTCTTCGTCACCACAACGCACCACTGGCTCCTCTTCTTCACGAACCTGGGCCGCGTTTACCGTGCCAAGGCTTACGAACTGATGGAAGCCGGCCGGGACGCCAAGGGCCAGCACGTGGCCAACCTGATGGCCTTCCAGCCGGACGAGCACATTGCCCAGGTCCTGGACCTGAAGGACTACCAGCAGGCTCCCTACCTGGTGCTTGCAACCAAGCGCGGTCTGGTGAAGAAGACCCGGCTGGAGGACTACGACACCAACCGCTCCGCCGGCGTTATTGCCATCAACCTCCGCGACGGCGACGAACTGGTGTCCGCGCAGCTGGTGTCCGAAACCGACGACCTGCTGCTGGTCTCCCGCAAGGGCCAGTCCATCCGCTTTACCGCAACCGAGGATGCGCTCCGCCCCATGGGACGTGCCACCTCAGGTGTCACCGGCATGAAATTCCGCGAAGAGGACGAGCTGCTGGCCGCCAACGTGGTGACCGACGGTTCGTACGTCTTCATCGTCACCGAGGGCGGCTACGCCAAACGGACAGCTGTTGAGGAATACCGGCTCCAGGGCCGTGGCGGGCTGGGGATCAAGGTAGCCAAGCTCGCGGAAGAACGCGGTGACCTGGTGGGTGCACTGATTGTCCAGGAAGAGGACGAGGTACTGGTGGTCATGGAGGGCGGCAAGGTGGTCCGCTCCTCGGTTGCCGGAGTCCCCGCCAAGGGACGCGACACCATGGGTGTCATCTTCGCCAAACCGGACAAAAATGACCGGATTATCGAGGTGGCACGCAACAGTGAACGGGGTCTTGAGGGCGAGGAATCGCCGGAGGATGACGTAACGTTGGCTGAAGATGGCGGATCCCCCGAGGATTCCACCAGCCCAGCAGTGGCAGAAGAATCACCGGCCGTTGAGTCAGAGGACGCCTCGGGCGACGCTGAGCCGAACGAAGACTACACGGAAGGTAACGAGTGAGTAATCCCGACTCATTTCCCAAGCCGAACAGCACCGCTCCCGACGGAAACCGGCCCTCAGCCGCACCACGGGTAAACGCTCCCGTCCGTCCGCAGCAGCGCCCGGCCGCCCCCGCTGCCGCCCCGGGTCAACGCCCCGCCGTTCCCGGCCAGCGCCCTGCCCAGGGTGACCGCCCGGCGCAGGGCCAGAACGAGCGTCCGGCGGGCCAGCCAGGCCAGCGCCCGGCCCCGGGACAGCGGCCCGCAGCAGCCGGACAGCGCCCGGCAGGAAGCGCCCCGGGCCAGGGCAACCCGGGACTCGTGAAGCCTGCTCCGAAGGCAAAGGTCCGGCGCGCCCGGCTGCTCATCAGCAAGGTGGACCCGTGGTCTGTCCTGAAGATGGCTTTCCTCCTGTCCGTGGCCCTGGGAATCGTCACGGTTGTGGCCGCCATTGTCCTGTGGACCGTCCTTGACCTGACGGGCATCTTCGACCAGGTGGACAGCCTGCTGGGCACGCTGGCCGGTTCCGAGGGCGGCGGCTTTGAGCTGAAGAAGGTGGCTTCCCTGGGCCAGGTGGCCTCTTTCGCCACCATCATCGCGGTGGTGAACGTGGTCCTGCTGACCGCGCTTTCCATGCTTTCCGCTGTGCTGTACAACATCTCCGCCACCCTGGTGGGCGGCATCGGCGTTACCCTCACGGACGACTAAGGTCCCCTTTCCGCGGGCCTGACAGCCGCGGAAAGGCCCGATTTGAGATCGGGCCGGGATGTGCTGTAAAGTCATGTCTCGGCCCGATGAGGCATCGGGGCGTATAGCTCAGGCGGTTAGAGCGCTTCGCTGATAACGAAGAGGTCCCAGGTTCAAGTCCTGGTACGCCCACGGAACCTGTGCAGGTTCAAGTGTAGGTTTGGATTGCGTAACCCGCAGCCGGACCGGAACGGGGAGCATGTGAAGAAGTTGCTAGTAGTGGCAGCGGCAATCGCAGGCGTCCTGCTCTACAGGAAAGCACAGGAATCCGAGGCCCGGAAAGATGTCTGGAGCAAGTCAACCGACACGGTGGACTAGCCCCGGAGCCCGGACCGGAGCTGGTCAAAGGCTCCCTGGTTCTAGGGTATGATTGACGGGTTGCTTCTTATGGGGGCATGGCGCAATTGGTAGCGCACCTGCTTTGCAAGCAGGGGGTTCGGGGTTCGAGTCCCCGTGCCTCCACCATAGGAAAGTCCCGGTCAGCGGAAACGCTGGCCGGGACTTTTGCTTTTCGCATCCGGAACCTGCAGCCATCCGGTCCCTGCCGCGCACTAGGGTAGTGCAGTGAACTTCTTTCTCGCAGCCGTCGGCGTACTGGGCGTCGCCTCGTCCGGTCCGCTGATTGCTGCCACCCTCGGGGCCACAACGGTCAGTGCCCTGGCCATCGCTTTCTGGCGCAACGCCATCGGCGCTGCCGTGATGGCCTCCCCCACCCTCATCCGGGAACCCCGGCAGTTCGGCAGGATCACCCACCGTGAGTTCCGCTGGTGCCTGCTGGCCGCCGTCGCGCTGGCCCTGCACTTCGCCTGCTTCATTACCTCCCTGCAGCTCACCTCCGTTGCCGCGGCCACGGCACTGGTGTGCCTGCAGTCAGCCTGGATAGCTGTGTTCCAGCTCTTCCGCGGGACCCGTCACCGGTGGCAGGTGCTGGCTGGCCTGGGCATCGCTTTTGGCGGCGTTGTTGCCATCACGGGATTCGACATGGGCTCGTCGCCGGATGCCCTGCTGGGTGACCTGCTGGCCGTCGCCGGCGGGGCGCTGGCCGGCCTATACACACTGGCGGGTGGAAAAGCCCGGCAAAGTATGACGACGGGCACTTACACCACGCTCTGCTACGGAATGTGCGCAGCCCTGGTTGCCGTACTGGCGCTCATTGGCGGGCAACCGCTGGTGGGGTTTGAAGCCGCCGGCTGGCTGGGGATCCTGGCCATCACGGTCTGTGCGCAGCTTGTGGGGCATACCGCCTTCAACCACCTGCTGGCCACCATGAGTCCCCTCCTGGTGTCGATGATCATCCTCCTGGAGATTCCGGGTGCCGCGCTTCTTGCCGCGGTCTTCCTCCACGAAACCCTTCCCGCCGGTACCTACGCCGGCCTGGGGCTTATCCTTGCGGGTCTCGCCGTCGTGGTGCTGGGCCAGCGGTCGGGCAAGGCCGCGCGCCGCGCAAGCCCAGCGGCAAACGGGCGGGAAGAACCGCCGTCGGACCGGCCGCTCGCGGAGTTGGGAACCGACTGATGCCGGTGTGCTGCGTGGCCTTTACTGACCGCCGCGGCGCACTGGCTGGGCGGTATTAACGGTGTGGATGGCCCGCAGGAGCTTGGCGGGGAAGTACACCGAGAAGAACACCACCATGGGAGCCTTCAGGGCCATCTTCTTGACGTTGTGGGCCTTGTAGGTCCGGTCGAAGCGGGTGACGTAGTAGCGGTAGTCCCGCGGTGAATCCTCAAGCCTGCGGGCAGACATCCCGGACACCATCTGGGGGCAGTACTGGATCTTCAGATCGTTCTCGGCCAGGTGCAGGGACAGGTCGATGTCCTCATGCATCTCGTCTCTCTCGTCACGGCAGGTTTCGGCCCGGATGGTTTCCCACGCGGTGGAACGCAGCGCCATGTTGGAGCCGAAGAGGAAATGGTATTGATGCTTGGCCAGCTTCAACATGAGCTGGCGCATCTTGTCGTCTGCCTTGAGGCCAAAGCGGCGCATTGGCATGTCGTAGTACACCACCGGGCCCGTGGCTGCCTGGACGGACTGGTCGAGGAACGCTTTCTGCACCTGCTCCACCCAGTCCGGTTCCACCACCGAATCGGCGTCGATCCTGCCCAGGACATCACCGGTGGCGTGGTCCAGCCCGAAGTTCCGGGTAGGGATCAGCCCCTGCTCCTTGTCCTGGCTGAGCAGGACGATGGGGGTCTCCGGGTACTCGAGCTGCATCTGCTGCACAATGCGGGCCGTGCGGTCCTTGGACAGATTGTCCACCACCACGATCTCGTGGGCCGGGACTGACTGGTAGATGGCAGCTATAAGGCACTGCCGGATGACGCTCTCCTCGTTGTACGCCGGGATGACAATGGACACGCGGGGCAGGTCTGCTGCGTCGTTCAAGGCATCCCCAGAGGATTGTTCGGCTGACATCGGTTCAAATCTAGCACCGAACGGTGCTCCGACTCCGAAGCACCGGAACGTCGGGAGACAGGAAAAGGGCCCCGCCCTGCGGCGGAGCCCTTTTCCGGCTGCTGGTCCGGCCCACCGGGACCGGGGATATCAGGACTGCTGCATTAGGACTATGAAGCGCCCTTGTCACCGTTGCCGATGTTGGAGGCGATGTTCTTGGTGGCGGTCTTGGCGTCCGTAGCTGCCTTGGCTGTGCTGTCAGCGGCATCCTCGGCCACGTGCTTGGCCTTCTCGCCGGAGTCCTCAGGCTTGTCGGCGGAAGCGCCTGCCTCGGGGGCTGCCGGGGCTACCGGTGACTCCTGGACCTCGTTCACCGTGGTGGCGGGGACGGGTGCAGGCGTGGGTGTTACCGGCGAGGGGGTCTTCCAGGGGTCTTCGACCGGCTTGGAAGCCTTCCACGCGGCGACACCGGCTGCAACCGCAGCCGCAATCACACCGAAAACCAGCCAGCCGCGCTTCTTCTTGGGGGGTTCCGGCTGTGCAAGCTGGATGCCCACCGTGCGGCCGGCTTCGGTTGCTGCCGCCTTAAGCTGGGTACCGGTGGCCTGCGCCTGTTCCTGGATGGCGTGGATGATTCCCGCGTCACCGAGTTTGTGGGCGACTGCGTCCACCCGTGCCGGCGCATTCTCCAGCGTGCGGTGCACGGCGTCGGAGGCGGAACCGATCTGGTCCGAAAGGCGCGGGAGGTACTCCACAACCACGCGGTCACGGGCGTTCAGGATCACCGGGGTGGCCTTGTCCAGGGCCTCATGCAGGCGGGGCGAAGCGTTGTCCACGGCATCGTTGATCCTTGGAGCGAGCTGGGCCAGGCCGTCCTGGATGCGCGGGGTCACTGTGGCAACACCGTCGGCCAGGTTGTGGGCGGCGGACTTCAGGCCTTCCTGGACCTTTGGCGATGCGGTGTCCAGGCCATGCTGGAGGCGGTCAATGGCTGCTTCCACACGGGGGGCTGCCCAATCCTTGGCATTCTCCACTGCGCTGGTGACTGACAGTTCAAGGTCACGGGCAATACGGTCCGACTTCTTCACAACTACCTCCCGATTAATGTGACGGTTCTGTGGTTAGCCTACGTGGCTTGGTGTTCACCTGCTATTCCCCCAGCGGATTTTAGGAGGATTTCACCCAGCGCGGAACTGCGGCGGCAGCCGTTCGCGCCCTGGGCTGCCGTGGAAGAATAGGGCCTATGACTGCCATCGCAACTGCAAAAGCAACCATCCACACCAGCCTCGGCGACATCGTCGTCAACCTGTTCGGCAACCACGCCCCGAAGACGGTCAAGAACTTCGTGGGCCTCGCCACGGGTGAGCAGGCATGGACCCACCCGGAGACGGGCGACGACAAGAGTGGTACGCCCCTGTACAACGGCACCATCTTCCACCGCATCATCAAGGACTTCATGATCCAGGCCGGCGATCCGCTGGGCCGCGGCACGGGCGGTCCGGGCTACCAGTTCGACGACGAGATCCACCCCGAACTGAGCTTCAACCAGCCCTACAAGCTGGCCATGGCCAACGCCGGCATCAGGATGGGCAAGGGCACCAACGGCTCGCAGTTCTTCATCACCACCATCCCCACCGACTGGCTGCAGGGAAAGCACACCATCTTCGGTGAGGTGGCAGACGACGACTCCAAGAAGGTTGTGGATGCCATCGAGGGCGTGCGCACCGGCATGGGCGACCGTCCGGTGGAGGACGTCACCATCAACAGCATCGACATCGAACAGCTGTAATACCGCACCATGAGTTACGGAATTCCGGCGGCTGAGCCGTCCGCCCAGGTTCCGGTGTGCCCACGGCACCCCGACCGGCCCTCCTACGTCCGCTGCCAGCGCTGCGGACGACCGGCCTGCCCCGACTGCCAGCGGGCGGCCGCCGTCGGATTCCAATGCGTTGACTGCGTCAACGAAACAGCACGCACGACGCCGGAGGTGCGGACCGTCTATGGCGGTGCCGTAGCGACCGGCAAACCTCGGGTGACGTTCGGGATCATCGCTGTGTGCGCCGTTGTGTATGCCCTGCAGTGGCTGATCCCGGGCCAGGTGGTCTATGAACAGTTCGCCTACAACAATGTGTTCGCCACGCCCCAGTACGGTGTGTTCGAACCATGGAGGATGCTCACCGCCGCGTTCCTGCACTCGCCGGACTCGCTCCTGCACATCATCCTCAACATGTATACGCTGTGGATTTTCGGCCAGGCGCTGGAGCCCCTTCTGGGCCGTGCCCGCTTCCTCGCGCTGTACCTGATCTCGGCCGTGGGCGGTTCCGTGGGATACCTCCTCCTGAACCCAGTCCTTGTGCCGGGCCAGGGGCTTGTAGGCGTCGTGGGTGCCTCCGGCGCGATCTTCGGCCTCTTCGGGGCCATGCTGCTGGTGCAGCGCCACCGGGGCGGTGAGACCCGCCAGCTCTGGGTGCTGATCGCCATCAATGGGGTGATCGGGTTCCTCATCCCCCAGATCGCCTGGCAGGCGCACCTGGGCGGACTCATCACTGGCGGCCTCTGCGCCGCGGTCCTGGCATATGTCCCCCGCGGGCCGCGGCAGCGGCTCCTCCAGGCCGCAGGACTGGCCGGAGTTCTTCTCCTGCTCATTGCCGTCAGCTGGCTTAAGATCTCCCTGTAGGTCCAGGTTCAAGCAGCCGATACCCACACCACGCACAAGAAACCCCCGCCGTCCGCAGGACGGCGGGGGTTTCGTTTTCCACAGCCCTTATCCACAGTGTTGGTAACTTACAGGCGTGTAGTTCATCGGTCGGACCCTTCCAGACCGCTGAATTGCGGCTGTTTTCCCCAGAACAGGCCTGTTTTTCTCCACAGTTGTGGATAACCTCTGGGGATAGGGGTGTGTTTAAGTGGACAAACCGGCCAAGGGATGAGGTTCTGTGGATAACCTCGGGGAAATTGCTTCCCTAAGGGCTCAGGCCGCTGTTCAGGAGGGAACTATCAACACCGTTATGCACACTGTTAATAAACAACAAGGCTGTAGTTCACCTCTGTGTACAGGCCCGCATGGCAGCGTGCAGGCCTCCGGCGTCCAGGTTGTCTCCGGCCGTATCCACAACTGTGGATAACTTGTGGGTATCGGCATGTTGGTAAGTGGACAATTACCGGGCGCCTACCCTTGGCTTACGTCCGTTTTCCCGACAGGAGGGTCCATGACTGCGACCACCAAGCACATCTTCCTCGACAAGCAGCACCCCGCCGTATGGCGCGCGCTCAACGGCCTGGGGCTCAAGGTCAAGGAAGCGGCGCAGGAAGTCGGGATGGAACCCAAGACCGTGGAGCTCCTGCACGTGCGTATCTCGCAGCTGAACGGTTGCGCCTACTGCCTGGACGTCCACGTCAGGGACGCGGTCCAGGCCGGAGAGTCTCCACAGCGGCTGGCGGTGCTGTCGGCCTGGCGGGACACTGCGCTGTTTACCGAGAAGGAGCGTGCAGCCCTGGCGCTGGCAGAGAGCATCACAACCCTCCCCGGCCACAGCTCCCAGGAGCAGGAGGAAGCCTACGCCCGGGAACACCTGACGGAGGAGGAGTTCTCCGTGGTCAGCTGGCTGGCCATTGCCATGAACGCCTTCAATCGCGTGTCGATCACCAGCCACCACCCGGTCCGCAAAGAGCGCTAGGCCGGGAACGGGCCTCTCCCGCCGTTATCCACAGGTATTCCACACTGTTAATAACTGCGTCCGGGATGCAGGATGAGCGCCTCGCGCTGTCGCGGCGGGGATCGGCGCCCTGAATATCCCCCGATGGGCGGGTGGCTGTGGATAAGGTTCCCAACAGCTGGGGAAAGCGAGCAGCTTCCACGGGCGTACTGCCACCGCTTGCGTGGTCGCCGCGGCAAGTCTGCCCGGGCGGCGTCCGCCTAGCCTGCGTCCGGCCAAATCCCCGATGAACCGCGCCGGTGGCTTCCCACCAGATGGGTGTCCACCATGCCGATGGCCTCCATGAGGGCGAACATGGTGGTGGGACCCACGAAGGCGAAGCCCCTTTTTCGCAGGGCCTTGGAAAGGGCAATGGATTCCGCCGACTGGGTGGGGATGTCCGCATGGGTCCGGGGGCGGGGGGTTGCTTCGGGCTGGAACCGCCACACAAAGTCCACCAGGCCGCCGTCCTGCCGCAACGAAAGGGTCGCGCGGGCATTAGTGACCGCGGCACGTATCTTCAGCCGGTTCCGGACAATGCCGGCGTCCTGAAGCAGCCGCTCGACGTCGGCATCGGTGAACTGTGCGACGGCGTCGGGGTTGAAGCCGGCAAAAGCTGTCCGGAACGCGGGGCGCTTGCGCAGGATAGTGGCCCAGGAAAGTCCTGCCTGGAATCCTTCCAGGCAGATACGTTCGTAGAGGCCCTGCTCATCCCTGACGGGCATGCCCCATTCATGGTCGTAGTAGTCCCGCAGCAAGGGGTCGGAGGACGCCCACGCCGGGCGGGCCAGGCCGTCCCCGCCCAGCAGGACACCGTGATCGTCAGGGGGCATGCGTTTCCCTCGGGGTTAAGGTCCGGCCTGCCGGCCGTCCGGGAAAGGAACCTATGAGCGCCAGCGGGTGGTCATCAGGAAGCCGACAATGGCGATACCGAACCCGGCCACGATGTTCCATGATTCCCATGCCTGGACGGGGAAGCGTCCTTCGCTGATGTAGAACGTGATGATCCAGAACAGGCCGATGATCATCAGTCCGAACATCACGGGCTTGAACCACACCGGGTTCGGCTTGTACGTCTGGGAAGAAGCCTGGGGGGCGGTGCTGGCAGTCTTCTTGCGCGGCTTTGACTCGGGCACTGGCTCTCCTTGGCGGGCTGAGGCAAGCTCGGCGTTCCGGGCTTGGTATCCTGCAAGAAGGAAATTGCCAGCGGTCTGCGCGATCTTGGTCAAATCTGGATTCTTACTAGCAGCCAATTCTAGCCGTAGTTCGTGGGCCGCCGGTGCCCGATGGAACCGCCCCGAGGAGAACGCGTGGTGTTGCAGGAGAAGGCGGGCCGAACCGCTGCGGCGCCCGCCGGCGTCGTAATTCTGCGTGGAGCAGTCCAGGTGGTTGGCGAGCTGCTCATCACCGCCGGGATCATCCTCCTGTTGTTCGTTGCATGGCAGCTGTGGTGGACCAACGTCGAATCGGACGCCAGGCAGAGCGAAGTGATCAAGGAATTCGCCCAGGACCTCGGTGGCGCTGCCCCGGCCGCACCAGCCGCCCCGGAAGGCTCTGCGCCATCTGCCGGGGAGGACTTCGGCGAGCCGGTGGTGTCCGCCGCACCCGGCCACGCCGGCACTATCGGCATCATGTACATTCCGCGGTTCGGCGCGAACTACACCCGCCCCATCGTGGAGGGCACCACCAGCGATGTTCTGGACACCCTGGGGCTGGGACACTACGGCACCACCGCCATGCCAGGAGCGGTCGGCAATTTTGCCGTTGCCGGGCACCGCCAGACCCACGGCGCCGTCCTGGACAACATCCACACCCTGGTTCCCGGGGACAAGATCTACGTCCAGACCAAGGACGGCTATTACGTCTATGTGTTCCGCAACAACCAGATCGTAATGCCATCGCGCACCGACGTCCTGGAACCGGTGCCCACACTCCCGGGGACCGTCCCCACCGAAAGATACCTGACCATGACCAGCTGCAATCCCCGCTTTGGGGCCGAAGAACGCATCATCGCCTACTCGCTCCTGGACAGTTGGCGCCCCGCCTCGGCGGGACCGCCCGCCGAAATCGCGGACCAGGTGGCTGCGGCGATCGGAAAGGGCTGAGCATGTACGGCTGGATCTTCCGGCATCTTCCCGGACCCCTCTGGCTGCGGATTGTCACCTCATTGGTGCTCGTCGCTGCCGCACTGGTATTGATGGTTCAGTTCCTTTTTCCCTGGATGTCCGAATACACCCAATTCACCGACTCAACGATTGGTTCAGCAAGCCAGTGACCACAACCAAAATCCTCGTGGTGGATAACTACGACAGCTTCGTCTACACCCTGGTGGGCTACCTTCAGGAACTCGGCGCCGAAACCACGGTTGTCCGCAATGACGACGTCACACTGGCGGAGGCCATTGAATTGGCCAGCACCCGCGACGGTGTGCTCATCTCACCCGGTCCCGGCAACCCCGCGGAAGCCGGGGTGTGCATTGAACTGATCAAGTGGTGCGGCGAGAACAGCGTGCCCATGTTCGGTGTATGCCTTGGGCACCAGGCACTGGCGGAGGCCTTCGGCGGGAAGGTCACGCACGCTCCGGAGCTGATGCACGGTAAAACGTCCCTGGTACAGCACATCGGCACCAGCGTCTTCGCCGGACTCCCCTCCCCCGTGACCGCCACGCGCTACCACTCGCTGGCAGCCGTCCGCGAATCGATTCCTGACGTCCTTGAGGTCACTGCCGAGACCGCAACAGGTGTGGTGATGGGACTCCAGCACCGGACGGCGCCGCTGTGCGGTGTGCAGTTCCACCCGGAGTCTGTGCTGACCGAAGGCGGCTACCAGATGCTGGGAAACTGGCTGGAGTCGCTGGGGATGAAGGGCGCAGCCGCCCGGGCAGCCAAACTGAGTCCGCTGATCCAGCACTGACCTGCAGGCTGACCCGTCAGTCGTCATCCTTGGTGGAGGTCGGCTTGGGCGTCGGTGTCGCGGTCGGCTCGGGGCTTGGCGGAGGCGGCGGCGGAGCTTTGGCCACCACAATCGTGACGGTCCTTCCCTGTTCCACGGTGGCGTTGACCGGATCGCTTTGGTCCGTCACCCTGCCTGCCTCCACTTGGGCGTTCTCCACCTCGATCACCGCAGGGACCAGGCTCAGTTCCTTCAGCGCGGCTTCAGCCTCTTCGCGGGTGCGTCCCCGCAGTTCCGGAAGCGCAACCTTGCCCGTGGACACGATCAGCTCGACGCTGGTTCCCACACCGACCATCTGGCCCGGCGCGGGGCTGGTGGTGATCACGATTCCGGCGGGAACCGTGGCGCTGTTGGCTGTAGTGGTGGACGGTGCGCCGGCCAGTCCGCTTTGCCGCAGTATATCCCTGGCCGCCGCTTCCGTCTTCCCCGGGAGGCTTTCGGGAATCATGACGGCGCTGGGGCCCTCGGAGATGTTCAGGACCACCTCCGCCCCAGGATCCATGGACGCACCGGACTCCGGTTCGGTGCCGATGGCCGTGCCCTTGGGAATGGTATCGTGCTGCGACCGGACAATCCTGGGCTTGAGGTCGGCGTTATACAGTTCCTGCAGCGCCGCTGACTCTGTCATGGCAGCGACCACCGGGATCTGGACTTTCGGTATTTCCGGGGCAGGCCGGTTGACGGTGCTGTACAGCCACAGCCCGCCGCCGGCGAGGACGAGCAGGGTGAAGACCACCAGGGTGGCAATCCATGCACGACGGCGGGACTTCTGCCGGGGGCTCGGCTCGCGTTCCGGAGGGAGGCCAAGCGGCAGCGCCTCGGCCTGGGGCCGGTCATCGAAACCGGCGGCCAGGGGGAAAGCGGCCCCTTTGTCACCGGCGGAGGCGTGCGTTGCCGCCAGCCTGCCGGTGGGAGCATCGTCCAGGAAGCCCGCCCCTGTAATACCAAATGCTTCGGTGGCCGGAGCCGTCGGGGCAGGGACATGGTCGTTGGGGTCGGTCGGCGCTTCGGAGGCGGCTACCGCGGGAACAGGCACCCCCGACCGGGCAGCGCGCAGGGCACGGCGGAAGGCCGCCGCATCCTGGAACCGGTCGTCGCGGTTCTTCTGCAGGGCTTTAGCGAGCACACTGTCCAGGGCCGGAGTCACTTCGGGATTGAGGGTGCTCGCCGGCTCGGGTATCTCCCGGACATGCTGGTACGCCACCGAAACCGGACTGTCGCCGACGAACGGCGGACGGGACGTGAGCATCTCGTACAGCAGGCAGGCAGCGGAGTAGAGGTCGCTGCGCGCGTCCACCGCTTCGCCGCGGGCCTGTTCGGGAGACAAGTACTGGGCAGTGCCCACCACGGCCTGGGTTTGGGTCATGGTGGCCGAAGAATCCGCGATGGCGCGGGCGATCCCGAAATCCATCACCTTCACCGAGTTGGTGCTTTCGCAGTACATCACATTGGCCGGTTTGATGTCCCGGTGGACGATCCCGGCCTTATGGCTGTACTCGAGCGCCCCCAGGACGCCCATGCAGTAGTCGATGGCCTGGCCAATGGTGACGTCGTGGCCGCGGATCAGTTCGCGGAGGGTCTTCCCCTCCACGAACTCCATCACGATGTAAGGCACCCGGACGTCCTCGGAGCCATCGTGGACGAGGTGTTCGCCTGTGTCGTAGATGGCGACGATGGAGGAGTGGTTGAGGGCGGCCACAGCCTGTGCCTCGCGCTTGAACCTTGCCTGGAACTGCGGATCACGGGCAAGGTCCGGGCGCAGCAGCTTGATGGCCACCGTCCGCCCCAACCGGGTGTCCACGCCGCGGTATACGTCTGCCATGCCACCGCGCCCAATCAGGCCGCCCAGTTCGTAGCGGCCACTCAGGACGCGGCGGTTATCCACCGGGAGGCTGTCCTCACGGTGCAACGGGGTGCGCGGTGACTCATTCATGGGATGTCCTGGCGGCTACGGGTTGCAGGTTGGGGGCGTACCCGGCTGCTGGCCGTCCGTGCAGTCGGGCAGAGGTGACTCCAGGGTGGGCGCCGCCACCGACGAGGTGGTGGGCGCCGCGGTTGGAGCCGGAGCTGGGGCAGATGTTGTGGGTGCGGGCTCGGGCGCCACGGCGTAGGTAATCGTTACGGGTGAGCCAACTTCCACCAGGCCCGACCGCGACAGTCCGATGACGGTGTTGGGCGCAGCATTGGCATCGACCTGTGGCTCAACGCTGACATCGAGGTTGAGCGCCGAAAGTTGCGACTGGACTGTCCGGTAGTCCCTTCCGAGGTACGCCTCCGGAATCACGTTGACGGTTTCCGTCGTTGGAGTCGTGGTCGGCGTCGGCGTCGAGCGGGTCTGCGTGGGGGTGGCGGACGGGGTTGTCCTGGTGGGGCTGGCGCTGCTCGGTGCCGCGCTGCTCGTGGTCCCCGCGGACGTGGGGTCCTCGGAGGGGAACAGGATTCCCCGCTGGCTGAGGAAGAACCCCACCAGCGCAAACAGAAGCAGCAGGATCAGGGCGATCAGGGGCCAGGTCCAGGGACTGCGGCCCTTGCGCTGGGGCTCATCGGCGGGCTCGTCGTCGTAGGTTGTTTCTTCCGGAACCCACTTGCGCTCCGCGGCGAGGGCGTTGGCCCGGGCCAGCGTCCCCTGGGGGGCGTCGGCGTCAGCAGCTGCCCCCGCAGCGCCGGCTGCCGCTCCTGCGGCTGCACCCGCCGCACCCGCGCCAACCACCGGCAAGGCGGAAGTCCGGCTTGGGGAATCATCCCGCTGTGCGCCGATGACGCCGGTCGGCGCCGTCGCAGTGTCCACCGGAGCCGTGATGGGGCCGGTGTCGGCATCGAAGAGGAGCATTCCGGGGACGGCTGCGCGGGCCGCGCTAATGTCGCCGTTGCGGATGGCTTCTGCTGCCTCGGCCAGCTTGATGGCGTTCTCCGGCCGGTCCTTGGGGTCCTTGGCCAGCATGGACATCAGGAGGGCGCGGACCGGGGTGGGCAGTGATTCCGGCAGGGGTGGCGGTGCGTCATTGACCTGGGCGAGGGCAATCGCAATCTGGGATTCGCCGGAGAAGGGGCGGTGGCCGGTCAGGCACTCATAGCCGATGACGCCGAGCGCGTAGATGTCCGACGAGCCGGTGGCCGTCTGGCCGGTGGCCTGCTCGGGTGCAAGGTACTGTGCGGTGCCCATCACCTGGCCGGTCTGGGTGAGCGGCACCTGGTTGGCAAGCCGGGCAATGCCGAAGTCTGTGACCTTGACCCGCCCGTCGGGCGTGATCAGGAGGTTGCCTGGCTTCACGTCGCGGTGCACCAGGCCCTGCGCGTGCGCAACGGAGAGGGCACGGGCGGTCTGCGCGATGATGGACAGCGTGCGGTCCGGCGAGAGGACCTGCTCGTGTTCGATGATGCTGCTCAGCGGCTGGCCGGGGACCAGTTCCATGACCAGGTAGGCGGAACCTTCCTCCTCGCCGTAGTCGAAGACGTTGGCGATGCCCACGTGGTTCAGGAGCGCCGTGTGGCGGGCCTCGGCGCGGAAACGCTGGAGGAACCCGGGATCGCCCGTGTACTCCTCTTTCAGCACCTTGATCGCGACGATGCGGCCCAGGACGAGGTCTTTCGCCTTCCACACTTCACCCATGCCACCAATCGCGATCCGCGTGGTCAGCTGGAACCGCCCGCCGAGGGTGATTCCGGTTGTAGGCCTCACTTATTCAACACCGCCTCAAAAATTCTCTTCGCGTTCGGACTGGTCAGCTGTGCTCCGGTGGTGATGTCCACGCCTTCCATGACGATCGTGACACCCACCTGCGGGTTGTTTGCGGGGGCAAAGCCGGTGAACCAGGAGTTGTTGGTTCCGTTGCCGAGCTCGGCGGTTCCGGTCTTTCCTGCCACCTGGACGCCGGGGACGGCGGCGCGGTTTGCGATACCTTCGCTGACCGCGCTTACCATCCACTCCGTAATCTGGTTGGCGATGTCCGGGGTGGTGGAGGTCCGCAATTGCTTCGGCTGCGGTTCATCAATCACCCGGAGGTCCGGGGACCGCAGGGTCTTGATCAGGTTGGGCTGCATCTGGACGCCGTCGTTTGCGATTGCCGCGGTCATGAGCGCCACCTGCAGAGGCGTCGCCCTGACATCCTTCTGGCCGATGACGGACTGCGCCAGGCCGGGGCCGTCGAGGTCGTCAGGGAAGGTGCTCCCCCTGGCGTAGTCCAGCTTGAGCTGGTCACCCATGTCCTGGCCGAATCCAAACTTTGCCGCCTGTTCGGCGATGGCGTCCCGGCCCAGGTCCAGGGCGATGCTCGCGAAGGGGGTATTGCAGGACTGCTGGAGCGCAAAGGCGAAACTGGCTGTGTCCCGGGTATAGCAGTTGCCCCCCGCGTAGTTGGGCAGGCGGTACTCGATGCCTTCGAAGGGCAGCTCCGCAGGGTTGGGTAGTTCGCTGTCCTTGTTGTACTTCCCGGATGACAGGGCCGCTGCGGTACCTACCAGCTTGAACACTGAGCCGGGGGCCAGCAGTTCCCCGGTGGGTCCGCTGACGTTCGGGTTCAGGTTGATCCCGGGCACCTTGATCAGTTCATTCATGCTGGCGTCGGCTGCGGCGAGGTCCTGGGTGGCCACCAGGTTCGGGTCATAGGACGGCTTGGACACCATGGCCAGGATGGCTCCGGTCTTGGGGTTGGTGACCACAATGGAGCCGCGCTGCCCGTCCGGAATGAGGCTGTAGGCGAGTTCCTGGATCTCCGGATCGATGGTGAGTTCCACCGATGCGCCCTTGGGCTGGTTTCCGAGGAACAGTTGCCCCACACGGTCCAGGAACAGCTGGTCCGAGTTGCCGGCAAGCTCCGCTCCCATGGACTGCTCCAGGCCGGTGGCGCCGAAATTCTGCGAGAAGTAGCCCGTGATTCCCGCGTAGGCCTCCGGCTGCGGGTATGTGCGCTGGAAGGCGCAGGTCTCCGAGCCGGTGTCCACGGACTCCGCCACGGGGGATCCACCCACAATGATGGCGCCCCGGTCGTTGCAGAAGCTTTGCAGGACGGCGCGCTGGTTCCAGGGGTTGGCCTTGAGTTCGTCGGCCCCGATCACCTGGACGTAGCTGATGGCTCCGAAGATGAGCGCGAACATCGCGATGGCCGCCACCCATGAATGCCGTATTGCCTGGTTCACAGGTGTTTCACCGCCTCGGTAGGAGTATCAATGCCTGGTGCTTCCGATCCTTTGCCCGGCGGCAAGGGAGTGGTGTCCACGGGGCCGCGCGCAGTGTGCGAAATCATCAGGAGCAGGCCAACAATGATCCAGTTGGCCAGCAGGGACGAGCCACCGGCCGCCAGGAACGGCGTGGTGAGGCCCGTCAGCGGGATCAGGCGTGTGACGCCCCCGATCACCACAAAGCACTGCAGCGCCACGGCGAAGGACAGCCCGCACGCCAGAAGTTTCCCGAATGCGTCGCGGGTGCCCAGGGCAGCCCGGAAACCACGGGTGAACAGCAGCAGGTACATCAGGACGACGGCGAAGAGTCCGATGAGCCCCAGTTCCTCGCCCAGGGAAGCGATGATCATGTCGCTGTTGGCGAAGGGGACCAGGTCCGGGCGGCCCTGGCCCAGTCCGGTGCCGACCAAACCGCCGTTGGCCATGCCGAAAAGGCCTTGAATGATCTGCCGGCTTCCGCCGGGGAACCGGTCGTAGACCTCCGGTGTGAAGGCGTTGAGCCAGCCATCGATGCGCAGCTGCACGTGGGAGAAGACCTGGGCGGCCACGAACCCGCCGCCGGCGATGAGGGCCAGGCCTATGACAACCCAGCTGATCCGGCTGGTGGCCACGTAGATCATCACGATGAACAGGCCGAAGAACAGGATGGAGGAGCCCAGGTCGCGCTGGAAGATGAGCACACCGATGCTGACCAGCCACGCGGTGATCATGGGGCCCATGTCCTTGAACCGCGGGAACTGCAGCGGCCCCACCTTGCGGCCCGCCAGCAGGATCAAATCGCGGTTGGAGGAAAGATAACCAGCGAAGAATATAGCCAGGGTGATCTTCGCGACCTCACCGGGCTGGAACGTCATGGGGCCTAGGCGGATCCAGACCCGGGCGCCGAGGATTTCGCCGGCCGTGATGCCTGGGACAAGCGGCAGGATCAGGAGGAGCGCGCTGGCAGCCAGCGAAATGAAGGTGAACCGGCGGAGGACCCGGTGGTCCTTCAGGAACCAGATCACACCGATGGCCACGGCCATGGCGATAAGTGTCCACCGCAGCTGGTTGTTGCCGGTGTCGTCGCCCGGGGCGTCCAGGCGGTGGATCATGGCAAGCCCCAGGCCGTTCAGCGCCACCACGAGCGGAAGTATTACTGGATCGGCATATTTTGCGCGGAAGCGAAGGACCCCGTGGAAGACCAGGGCAGCGACGGCCAGGAGGCCGGACTGGAACCAGAAGTCGGAATCAAACGCATTCTCCCGGTCGATGCCCACCAGCATGTTGGCGCCGATGCCGACGGCGAGGGCAAGCAGGAGCAGCGCGAGTTCAACGTTGCGGCGCGGTTTGGGCATGGTGCTGAGCTGGCTCATTGGACCGCCTCGCAGGTGACGGAGGGGCTGGGCGTTGGGGACGGACCGGCTGCCGCTGGAGAAGCGTCCGGGGCCGGTGCAGCGGCAGCGGAGGCCGTGGGCGCCGGGGCAGGGGTGGATGCTGCCGGGGAGGGAGAAGGCGTGGGGCAGTCCTGTTCAGGAGACGTGGTTCCGGTGAGCTCAAGGTTCTTGACGATGCGCTGGGCGTCGTACAGGTCGTTGGCAGGAACGGTCTGGCGTACGCGCTGCTGGGAGAAGGGCGGCAGGGAATCCATCCGGATCTCCGTGACGGTCTCCAGGCTGGACAGTCCGATGGGTCCGAGGCGCTGGGAAACCCCGTTGTAGATGGCCACCCGTGAATCGAATTCGCCAACGTAGTACCGGGTCTGCGTCCAGGCATAACCCAGCCACAGGCCAATCGTCAGTGCCAACAGCACCGAAGCGGCGATGGTCCAGGTGACCCACCTGCGCGGTTTGGCCGGTGCCAGGGTGTCCTCAGCGTCGTTGCCGGGCTGTTCGGCCCTGTGGGTCAGGAGGGTTGCAGCCCTGCGCGCCACGGTGCGCCCCGCGATGGTGGGGATGGAACCGGACTCTGCGGCCGCCGCGGCAGCCCCCACAAGTGCGTGCGGCCGTGACGCCAGCTCCTCCCGGAGGACTTCGGCGGACAGATGCTCGCCCAGGTGCGGGTCGGTGGCGCCTGACTGCACGGACGGAGCGCCGTCGGCGTCCTTGGAGTCTCCCGGGTCCTCCGCTTCTTTTGAGTCAGGGTCCCCGGCGGCGTTACTGGCCGCCGGTGGGGTGTCTTTCCGCGCTGCCGCGGCAACGGCCAAGGCAGCATTCGTGGAAGGAATGACTTCGACGGCGGCTGTACTGACGTCGTCGGGCGTTTCTTCGACGATTTCCACCATGATTACGGTGACGTTGTCCGGGGAACCGGCTTCGAGGGTCAGGTCCACCAGGGTTTCCACGCACTCGCGGAGGTCCTTGGTTTCCCGTACCGTCCGTTCCACGGCGTGGCCCGCAACGTAGTTGAGGCCGTCGGAGCAGAGCAGCCAGCGGTCGCCCGGCCGTACGTCCAGGGTGTCAAGATCAAGTTCGGGACTGGCGTCGACATCGCCCAGCACCCGCATCAGGACGTTCTTGTGCGGATGGCTCTCGGCTTCCTCCGGGCGGAGCCTGCCTTCGTCGATGAGCCGCTGGACGAACGTGTGATCCACGCTCACCTGTTTGAACTCGCCGTCGCGCAGGCGGTAGGCCCGGGAATCGCCGATGTGCGCGAAGTGGAGCTTTCCCTCGGCCAGCAGGAGGGCGGTGACGGTGGTGCCCATTCCCGCGAGCTTCGGGTTCTGGTGCACCAGTTCGGACAGCAGGGAATTCGCGGTCTGGATTTCGTCGGCAAGGACCGTGCCGGCGTCGCCGTGATAGCCGCCGCGGTCCAGGTGGATCATGTCCAGGACGGTGGCGGCGGAGGCAACATCGCCGCCTGCGTGGCCGCCCATTCCGTCCGCGACGACGGCGAGGTGCCGGCCTGCGTAGGCGGAATCGTCATTCTTGGAGCGGATGCGCCCGACGTCGGAGCGCGCGGCGAAGCGCATGATGAGGGGCCGCTGCGGGGGCTGGTGCCCGTTTGCGGGGGATTGCGTGGCGGCCACGGCTATGGCCTCAATTCGATGACCGTCTTGCCGATTCTCACGGGTACCCCTGGCTCAACCGGCAGGGCACGGGTAAGTTGCTGGTCCGCCAGGTACGTTCCGTTCGTTGAACCGAGATCCTCGATGAACCAGCGGCTGCCCTGGGGGAACAGCCGTGCATGGCGGCCGGAGGCGTAGTCGTCCTCCAGGACCAGCGTGGCCTCCTGGGCCCGTCCCAGGAGGATGGGGCTGGCGGCAAGCGGAAGGGTGGTTCCCTTCAGCGGTCCCTCGATGACTACCAGCTGGTGGGCCTGCTGCTTTACCGGCTGCGGGGCGGCCTCCGCCAGGCCCGGGTTCTTGCGGACCTGGCGTTGGGTTGGGGCGCCGGACGCTGCCTTGCGCCCCACCATGAGGTCCCTCCGCATCGCGGAGACGATGCTGAAAATCAGCACCCAGAGGAGCAGGAGGAAGCCAAAGCGCAGGGCCGTGATGGTCAGGTCGCTCATGCGCGGCCGCCAGGACCGGCAGGCAGAAGGCGGAAGATGATTTTTGTCCGTCCCATAGTGATGGTGGAGCCGTCAGTGAGCTCGGTGCTCCCTGACACCTTCTGCCCGTTGACGTAGCTGCCGTTGGTGGAGCCCATGTCCACTGCGCTGGTCACGCCGTTGGCCGTGCGGATTTCCAGGTGGCGGCGCGAAACGCCGGTGTCCTCGACGTGGATGTCGGCATCGGAAGACCTGCCCAGTACGATGGACGGCGCGTTGAGGGAATAGCGCTGCCCGTCGATGTCCAGGACGGGCTGGAGCCGGACCGGCTGCCGGCTGGGAGCGGCCGGTACGTTGGAGCGCGCGGGGGCACCAGCCGGGGAACCCTGGGACTTCTCGGTGGAGGAGAGGATTTCAAAGTCGCCGGCGCGCAGGTCCGTGTCCCGGCGGAAGGAAATCCGCACCGAACCCTGAAGCGTGTAGCCCTGGCTGCGGACGTGGTTGATCACCACATCGCAGAGTTCTTCGGCCAGCGGGGTGCCCCATTCCTGGGCCCTCTTGAAGTCGTCTTCACTGAGCTGGACGTCGAAAACGTTGGGCGCCAGTGTGCGGCCGGCAGAGACCGTCAGGGCCTTGTGGTCCACCTCGCGGCGCAGGCGGCTGGCGATTTCCACAGGCTCAACCTGGGCGCGGGAGCCGGTGGAGAAGACGCCCCGGACAGCCTTTTCAATGCCGCGTTCAACTTTGTCCAGCAGACCCATGATTCTTCTCCTTTCCCCCCGGCTGCGGGGCAGTTTCCGTTCCGGAACTTCACCCGCCGTGCAGTTCACAACTCAGGAGCGTGCGCGCGTGCGGCAGCCACTCCTACATCCGATACTACTGGGCAGGCCTGTGAATGACCTTAATCAACAACGGCCCGCCGCCTGCAAAAGTTCACTCCAACGCCGCAGCCGCGCCGGATCCGGCGCCTGTTCCGCCCCCTTGGCGGGGCCCGAACCAGCGGGTCCCGCCGGGGCCGGGCAGGCGCACGGGAGCCCAATTGGTAATTTCCGTCCACTGTCCGTTATGCTTGATCTCGCTGCTTTTACAAGGTTGCGGATCCGGGAAACCGGCCGTGGTTGGGTGAAAGAAGTTGCGCGCGAGTGGCGGAACGGCAGACGCGCTGGCTTCAGGTGCCAGTATCCGAAAGGGTGTGGGGGTTCAAATCCCCCCTCGCGCACACAAACAGGAAGAGCCCCGGTCTTAGGACCGGGGCTCTTTTGCGTTCCCAGAGTTTGGGTAAAGCCGGTTGCACCGCTGTGTGGACTTTTCACCCCGGGGTTACGGGGTGTTGTGTCCAGACCCGGGTGCCTCAAGGCCCGGTTCGACGACGGGAGCCTGGCTTGGTGCCACGCGGCGGCGATAGTTCGCGGACGCTAGGGACGCGCCGATGCCTTGAACCGGCGTCGTGAATTCGCCAGGTGGCTGCGCATGGCAGCAGCGGCAGCGGCCGCATCCCCGTCCGCGATGGCCTCAGAGATGGACCGGTGTTCCTGCACCACCTGGTCAAAGTGGTCCCGGGCGTAGTGTTCGACGCCGGTCATCAGCCGGGTGCGCGGCATCGCGATCATCGTCTGGCCCAGGGCCGAGAGGCAGTCCGAGTAATAGGGGTTGCCGGAAGCGGCGGCTACGGCCCGGTGGAACTCAAAGTCCGACTTCATGGCGTGGGCCGGGTGCCCTGCGCTGGCGGTGAACTCCTCCAGCGCTGCGGTGACGGCCCGCAGCTGCCGCTCTGTGTGGTTGCGCGCTGCCAGCGCTGCGGCCTCCGCTTCGACCCCCATGCGGAACTCCAGCAGGTGCAGCCGGTCCTCCATGGTGGCCACCGGACGCGCCCCCGGAGCAGGGGAGGGTCCGTCCGACGGCGGGGTGAGGGCAAAGCTGCCCCGTCCCCGTTCGGTTTCCACAAGTCCTTCGGCCTGCAGCCGGGTCAGCGCGGCACGCACCACGGTACGGCTGACGCCAAAGTCGCTGATCAGGGTGTTTTCGCTGGGGAGCTTCTCGCCCGGCTGGATGACGCCGTCGACGATGCGGGTGCGAAGGTCAGCGGCGAGGTCCGCGGTGAGGTTCCGGCTCATGGCAACTAGGTTACGCGCCGAACTCCACTGATTCGGTGGTCCAGGCGCGCGCCTGGTCGCTCAGGGTGATGCCCAGGCCGGGACGGTCCGGGACGATCATCCGGCCGTTCTTGGTTTCGAGGCGTTCGTTGAACAGCGGATCGAGCCAGTCGAAATGCTCTACCCAGGGCTCGCGCGGGTAGGCAGCGGCCAGGTGCAGGTGGATCTCCATGGCGAAATGCGGGGCCAGGCCCAGGCCGCGCTCGTCCGCCAGGGCGGCGAGGCGCAGGAACTGGGTAATTCCGCCCACCCGGGGCGCATCCGGCTGGATGATGTCGCAGCTGTTCGCGCTGATGAGGCCCTTGTGTTCGGCCACGGAGGCGAGCATCTCCCCGGTGGCGATGGGAGTGTCCAGGACCTGCGCCAGGTGCGCGTGGCCCTCGAAGTCGTAGGCGTCCAGGGGCTCTTCGATCCAGATGAGGTTGAACTCCTCGAGCTGGCGTCCCATGCGCAGGGCGGTGGCGCGGTCCCACTGCTGGTTGGCGTCCACCATCAGTGGGACGTCCCAGCCAATGTGCTCGCGGATCCCGGCGACACGGCGGAGGTCCTCCTTGCTGTCCGGCAGGCCGACCTTGATCTTGATGCCGCCGATGCCCTCCTCCAGCGACTGCGTGGCGCGTGCCTTGACTTCCTCGAGGCTGGCGTTGAGGAATCCGCCGGAGGTGTTGTAGGTCTGCACGGAGTCGCGGTACGCGCCCAGGAACTTGGCCAGGGGCAGGCCGGCCCGCTTGGCTTTGAGGTCGTAGAGGGCAATGTCGATTGCGGCAAGGGCCTGCGTGGCCACCCCGGAGCGGCCTACCGACGCTCCGGCCCACAGCAGCTTGGTGTAGATCTTCGCGATGTCATTGGGGTCCTCGCCGATGATGCCCCCGGCGACCTCCCTGGCATGTGCGTACTGTGCCGGACCGCCGGCGCGCTTGGAGTAGCTGAAGCCGACGCCGGTGTGCCCCAGTTCCGTGGTGATCTCGGCGAAGAGGAAAACGACCTCGGTCATGGGCTTCTGCCGGCCCGTGAAGACCTTAGCGTCGCTGATGGGAACGGCGAGGGGCAGGCGGGCGGTGGACAGCTTGACGTGCCGGATCAGGTCGACGGTACTCACGGGTTCTCCTTCGGGCGGGACCGGGCTCCTTCGCCCGCCCTCTTAGGATATAAGTAGGGTACTTGTATTACAAGTGGTGCCAGGTCTGTCGTGAGGAAGCTGGACTAAGCCCGCTGCTCCCGCAGGGCGCCCAGTCCTGCAATGAGCGCCTCAAGCCCCAGGCTGAACGCCGCATCTGCGGGCGGCCCGTCCACCTGTCCTGCGGCACTCCGCACCGCAGCCGTGAAGTGCGGTGTTGCCTCCGCCATGGAGCCCGACTCGAAAATGTCGGCCGGTGCCGTCACGTCATAGGCGGAGCCGAAGATGAAGGACTCCAGGGCCACGATGGAAGAGACAATCCGCTCCTGCGGGAATCCGGCGTCGAGGAAGCCCTTGCTGACGGTCTCGTACATGGCCAGGGTCTGCGGCGCGTCAGTCACCGGCAGGACCGCGATGACAGGAATGAGCGGCGTGTGCTCGGCGAAGACGTTCCGGTAGCTCCAGGCCCAGCCCCGGACGGCATCCTCCCACGGTGCCGGGCCGAAGCCGGATACATCCACCAGGGAAGTGAGATGGTCCTCCACCAGGAGCAGGACGTCCCGCTTGGCAGCCACGTGGTTATAGAGGGCCGACGGCGCCACGTCCAGTTCCCTGGCCAGTGCGGCCATGGTGAGGCCGTCATATCCCTTGCGGTTGATCAGTTCCAGTGCCGCCGCGGTGATTCCGGCCTTGTCCAGGACGGCGGCCGACGGCCTGCCGGCCCGCCGCCTCTGGGTACCGGCACTCCCCGGGGGGCGCCCCTCAGTGGCTGATACTGCCGGCATGCCTGCCCTTTCGTCGGTGGTCTCCAGCATTATTCCACCGGGCACTTCCCGTCCATGACAGGAGCGGCTATAGTTCTAATAAATGAATGCCGTTCATTTAGTGGTCCCCGTCACCTGGCAGGACCAAAGAGAGGACATCATGCTGAACCTGAACCGCGACGTCGTGGTCGTTGGAGCCGGGCCGTCCGGACTCACCGCAGCCCGTGAACTGAAGAAGGCCGGCCTGACCGTTGCCGTGCTGGAGGCGAGGGACCGCGTGGGCGGCCGCACCTGGACCGGCACGGTTGACGGCGCCATGCTGGAGATCGGCGGCCAGTGGGTCTCGCCTGACCAGACCGTACTCCTGGAACTCCTGGACGAACTGGGCCTGCAGACGTACCCCCGGTACCGCGAGGGCGAGTCGATGTATATCGGTGCGGACGGGGTTCCTGTGCGCTACGCCGGCGATTCGTTCCCCGTGGACCCGGACACGCAGGCGGAGATGGACAAGCTCACCGCACTGCTGGACGGGCTGGCAGCGGACATCGGTGCCACCGAGCCGTGGGCGCACCCCAAGGCGCGTGAGCTGGACACCATCTCCTTCCACCACTGGCTGCGGCAGCACTCGTCCAACGAGGAAGCGTGCAACAACATCGGCCTCTTCATCGCCGGCGGCATGCTCACCAAGCCGGCCCACGCCTTCTCCGCCCTGCAGGCTGTGCTGATGGCGGCGTCGGCGGGGTCCTTCACCCACCTCACGGACGAGGACTTCATCCTGGACCGGCGCGTGGTGGGAGGAATGCAGCAGGTCTCCCTGCTGCTCGCGCAGGAGCTGGGGGACGACGTCGTCCTTAACTCCCCGGTGCGCACCATCAACTGGGAGCCGGACGCCGAAGGCCACCGCGTCAAAGTGGCCTCGGACGGGGCAACCGTCAACGCGCGGTTCGTGATCATGGCCGTGCCGCCCAACCTCTACTCGCGGGTCTCCTTCAACCCGCCGCTGCCCCGCCGCCAGCACCAGATGCACCAGCACCAGTCGCTGGGCCTGGTCATCAAGGTCCACGCTGTCTACAGCCGCCCGTTCTGGCGGAACTCCGGCCTGTCCGGCACCTGCTTCGGCGCCGGATCCCTGGTCCAGGAGGTGTACGACAACACCAACTTCGGTGACACCAGGGGCACCCTGGTGGGGTTCGTCTCGGACGAAAAGGCCGACGCCGTCTTCGAGCTGGGTGCCAACGAGCGGAAGCGGGCCATCCTGGAGTCCATTGCCGGGTTCCTCGGCGCCGAGGCGCTGGAGCCGGAGGTGTACTACGAATCGGACTGGGGCTCCGAGGAGTGGACCCGCGGCGCCTACGCCTCCAGTTACGACCTCGGCGGCCTGCACCGCTACGGCAAGGACCAGCATGCCCCGGTGGGGCCCATCTACTGGTCCTCCTCGGACCTGGCCGCCGAAGGCTACCAGCATGTTGACGGAGCCATCCGGATGGGCCGGCAGACGGCGGCCCGGATCCTCGAAGTGGCCCGCGTGGCCGTCCCGGCTGGAGCCTGACCCCGGTTTCAGCGCAGGGCGGACAGCTCCTTCCGAGCTGGAAAATAAGCATGCTTACCAATAGGCTGGCCCGAGGGGAATTACCCCCGCACGCAGACGAACGAGGTGAGATATGACTGACACTGAGAGCATCAGCAAGGTTACGGACATCATCAACGGTTCCCACATCGGGATGTTGACCACCATCAACGAAGAAGGCGCCCTCGTCAGCCGGCCGCTGGCTGTCCAGGAGGTGAAGGACGACGGCGACATGTGGTTCTTCACGGGGCTTGGCACCTCCCAGGTGGCCCACGTCAGGGCGGACCCCCGCGTCAACGTCTCCTTTGGCAAGAACACCGAATGGGTCTCCGTTGCGGGAACGGCCGAGGTTGTCACGGACCGGGAGAAGATCCGCGAGATGTGGAACCAGGCTGTCGAAGCATGGTTCCCGGACGGCCCGGACACCCCTGAGGTGTGCCTGCTCCGCATTGACTCGGACTCGGCCGAGTACTGGACCAGCCCCGGCGGCACCGCTGCCACGGTGCTCCAGTGGGTCAAGTCCAAGGTCACCAACAGCCGGATGAGCGTGGGCGAGAGCGGCACGGTAGACCTGTAGGGCCTGCCAGCGGATTCGATGGGCGGGGCGGCTGAGGCCGCCCCGCCCTTCTGCTGTATGCCTTTAACCGGGCTCCACCGCCAGGAGGGCGGCCAGCACCTCCGGCAGCAGCAGGTCGTTCCGGCCCCAGACGGGGTCGAAGACCTCCACATACCAGGAGTCGGCGAGCAGCAGGGCGAGGGAATCGTTGGTTTCGTCCGCCCAGTCGCGGATCTGTTCCTCGTCCACCGGATTCTCGCTGGAGCCCAGCACCGTGGTGACTTCCGTGCCCGCCAGCGTCACCGGGATCGCGGCATTGCTGGACTCGCCGGGGGCGTGCGCCACAGTGACCAGCTCCGTGCGGGCTGACAGTCCGATCAGGGCCGAGGCGGCGGCCGCGGAGCAGAACCCCGTCACGTACTGCCGCTGCGCCGCAGGGCCCGGGCGGAGGCCGGGCTGGGACTCCTTGGTGAAGAGTCCGTTGCGGTTCAGTTCCGCGAGGGAAGACGCAATGGGCCGGGTTTCGTCGTCAAAGCCGGGGGCGAAGGTTCCGGGCTGGTACTGGCTTTCGCCTTCCAGCCAGCGGGCAGTCAGTTCTCCGGCCGCAGCCAGGGAGGTGGCCTGCCGCCAGACACCGCGGTCCTCCAGCCGCCGGCCGAACTGGTCATGGGTTGGCAACTCCTGGGGATCCATCATTGGATGCTATCGCCGCAGGGTTCCCCGTTCCACGGCATACGACACAGCGGGTAACGTCTAGGCCTGTTCCGCCGGGACGCCCGCCGCCTTCTCGGCAGCGGCGAGGGTGGCACCCAGGCTGGTGACGGCGTCGGGATATCCCCGGTGGGGTGCAGCGCGCAGTTCGTCAGCTTGCCGCATGGCCTTGATGAGGGCTGAGGTTTCGGGGGTCCGGACGTCCGTCAGCGCCGGATAGTCAATGGAGCAGGCCGGATCCAGCTCATACCGCCGCCAGCGGGCGATCAGCTCGTCGTGCCGGGCCTGCGCCGCAAGGTGCGCGGACTCCATTGCCCGGTGGTCCTCGCGTGCCGTTCGGCGCGCAAGGTACTTCGGCGTCGCCCGGTAGGCGGCCACGCCGGCGGCAATGCCGGCTCCGCCGAGGAACAGGCCCGTCCACGGTGAGATCAGGGTGGGGATCAGCAGGGCGGGGGCGGCAACGGCTGCCCCGAGGAACAGGTCCCAGAACAGCTGGTCCGAACGCCCGGTTGGCCCGTTACCGCCGGCAAGGGCGCGGCGCCGGACCACAAAGACGGTGACCGCAACACTGGCAACCAGCACCGGGCCGCACAACAGCAGGGCCCAGGTTCCCTGGACCAGTCCCTCGACGAAACCTTCCCCCATGGCGGACACCTGACTTCCAGCGCGTGCCCGGGCCGCGGAATCCCGGGCTGGTCATTCCATTCCACCCCGTTCCGGAAGGCCGGTCAATGGTCCGGACGGCCGGGGCCGGAACCGGCATCTTTCCGGAGGGCGGAACGCCACGTACCGTGGGTCCATGAGACTCAAAATGTGCAGCATCCACGTCAAGGACCCCGCCGCGGCCCACGCCTTCTACACAGGAACCCTGGGCTTCGAGACGCTGATGGCCATGCCCGAGCACAACCTGTTCATCATCAAGGACCCCGGCTTGGACGCCGGCTCCGTGGGGTTGCTGCTGGAGCCCAGCGACAACCCGATCGGCGCCGCGTACATGAACGCCGTGCACGACGCCGGGCTCCCGGCCATCGTGTTCGGCGTGCCGGACGTGCGGGCGGAGTATGAGCGGCTGCTGGCGGCGGGGGTCAGCTTCAAGGGCGAGCCGGCCGAGGACCCTTCCGGGATCAGCGCCGTGTTCGACGACGGCTGCGGCAACTACATCCAGCTGCACCAGGACTGAGGGTCCCGGGTCAGTTGCGGAGCGTGCGGGGCTACTCGGCCTTGGCGCGGGCCTTCTTGGCGTCCTTCTTCGCGGATTCTTCCTTGACCCGCTGGGCCTCGGCCCGGACGGCGGCGTGCGTGGCCCGCTCGGTGACCAGCCACTGCGGGGGAGCCTGAAGCAGCGCGGTGATCTCCGCCGTCGTCAGCGCTTCCTCAACGCCGCCGCGCGCCAGGCCGCTGATGGACACGTTCAGCTTCTGCGCCACCACCGGGCGGGGGTGCGGGCCGTTGCGGCGGAGCTCGGCAAGCCACTCCGGCGGGTTGGCCTGCAGTTCGGCGAACTCGGCGCGGGTGATGGTCGAGTCCTGGAACTCCTGCGGTGTTGCGGGCAGATAGATGCCAAGTTTCTTGGCAACAGTGGCCGGCTTCATGGACTGGGAGTTCGCAGAGGTCATGCTTCAAGGGTATCCGGGCGGACGGTACTGTGAAGACGTGCCCTCCCACGACATCCCCCAGACAACCGGTCCCGGTGACCAGGACCAGCCGGCCGGGCAGGCGGAAGACACCGCCCCCCGCCTGCTCCGCATTGCCTATGTGGCCGGGGTAACCCCGGGCAAATGGATCCGGCGGTGGGAAGAGCGGATGCCGGACGTTCCGCTGCAGGCGTTTATGTCCGACGACGGCGCGCAGGTTGCGGTGCTTCGCGAGGGTTCAGCGGACCTCAGCTTTGTCCGGCTCCCCGTGGAGCGCGAAGGCCTCAGCGTCATTCCGCTGTACGAGGAGCAGCCGGTAGTGGTGGCGCCCAAGGGGCACGAGATTTCCGTGTTCGAGGAAGTGGCCCTGGCCGACCTGGAACAGGAATCCTTCCTTGACGTGGCTGCACTCGGAGGCCCGGAGCCCGCGCTGCAGGTGGTGGCCACGGGCGCCGGGCTGGCCATCCTCCCCATGTCCGTTGCCCGCCACTTCAACGTCAAGGACACCGTGGCGCGGCGGCTCACCGGTGCCCCCGGCACCGAAATCGCCATAGCCTGGCCGTCGGAGTCAACGGACGAGGTGATCGAGGAGTTCATCGGGATTGTACGCGGACGGACAGCGCAAAGCTCCCGCCAGCCGTCGGCCCAGCCGGTGAAAACCAAGAAAGAGCCCAAGCCGGACCGTAGGGGTACCGGAGCCAAGAAGGCGCCTAAGGTGGCCCAGCGGTACGCGCCGAACCCGGACAAGGGGCGCGGCAAGGGTTCACGGAAGAAGGGCAAGCGGTAACAGGCTTGGTCCCATGAGCGCGGGGACGGCAGGCTCCAGCCGTGCAGGCGGCAGTCACAGCGTTAACGGCAACAGGCCGGCTCCAAAAGGAGCCGGCCTGTTGCTTACCCAAGCACTTTAGGTGTTTTTTACGTTTGAGGTGGCGTCGGTGGCGCGGTCTTTGACGTCGGTGGCGGCGTGTTGGCCTTCGGCTTTGACGTTTTGGGCGGCGTCGGTGGCGGTGGCCTTGACGTTTTCCATGGCTTCCTGGGCGGGTTCCTTGAGGTCCTGGACCATGTCCTTGGCGGCGTCGGTGACCTGGGTGGCCAGGGGCTGGGCGGCGGTTTTGAGCTGGTCCGCGGCTTCGCGTTCTTTTTGGCTGGCCGGGATCAGGGAGGAGATCAGCATGCCGGCGCCGAAGGCGATCAGGCCTGCGGCCAGGGGGTTGCCCTGGGTTTTGGCTTTGACCTGGTCCGGTGCGTTGGAGATCGCTGTTCCTGCGTCGCCGAGTTTGGCCGCGGCGGTGTCCTTGGCTCCGTGCAGGGTGTCCCCGGTGGAGTGCAGTGCGTTGCCGGTGTGTCCGGCGCCGGTGTGGACGGTGTTGTGGACGGTGGTGTTGGCTGAGTCTGCTGCGCCCATGATTTTCTCCTTGACCCCGCTGACAGTGTCTTTGAGCTTGTCGGTCTGTCGGTGGACGATGTTGGATGGGGTGACTTTGTCTGCCACGGCGTCGACGTTGGTGCCCAGGCGTGCGCGGGTGGCTTCTATGTCTGAACGGATTGCGTCCGGGTTATCGCTCATCGGTTTACCTCACCTGGTTTTAGGGTTGGGGGTATTTCGGACAGGGTTTCCCCGGTCTGGGGCAGGCCTTTGACCTGTTTGAGTTCCTTGCGGCCGATCGAGGCCAGGACCGCGGCGATGATGCCCCAGACCACGGCGACGATCAGGGCGGCCCAGCCCAGCGGCATCAGGGCGCCCAGGGCGAACATCAGGCCCAGGGACAGGAAGAGAAGGACGAAGTGTCCTGCCACGCCTGCCCCGGCGAGCATGCCCGAGCCCTTGCCGGCCTTCGTGGCCGACTGCTTCAGCTCGGCCTTGGCCAGCTCGACTTCCTGGCGCATCAGCGTGGACAGGTCACGGGTCACGTCCCCGAGCAGCTCACCCAGCGAGGCGTTGTCCGCCTTCTGGTGCGCCGCACTCGGAGCGGGTTCCGGAATGGAACTGCTCACAGCTGGCGTCCTTCCGATGACCGGTAACCGCCGTCGGTGCTGCGGTAGGAGCCGTCCTCGTCCCGGTAGGGGTCGTCCTCGAACCGGAGGGGAGTCTCTTCGGCCGTGCCGGAGGGCAGGGAAGTAGTGGATACCGGAGCACCGGCGCCCACAACAGGCTCGCTGTAGAGGTCGTCGTTACCGGCTGCGTAACCCGTCTCCTGGTGGAGGGGTGCAACCGGCTGGTTCTGCACGGACGGCTGCGATGGTGAGCCATACGCTGCGCCGCGGGACTCGGGTGCGCCTGCGGTCAGGCCGCGGGTGAGCCGGCCGGCCAGGACGCCCGCTCCGGCTGCAAGCAGCAGGAAAGTTCCGGGGTTGTTGCGGGCAAACCGCTGGACCTCGCCGAGAATGTCGCCCGGCTGCTTGTTCTCCAGCCAGGAGGCCACGGTGTCGGTGGTGCCGGCAGCCTGCCGGATCAGGTCGCTGGCCATGCCCTGCTGGTCCGACGCGTCGGCCATGCTGTGCAGCTGGCTGGAAATGGTGCGGATGCCTTCGGCAGCCTTCTGCTGCTGGGTGCCGGCCTGGCTTGTCAGGCCTGACTTCGCCTGGTGCAGCAGGTCCTGCGCGCTGTGCTTCGCCTCGGACGCCACGTGCGCGGCTTCGTCCTTGGCGGACTGCGCTACGTTCTGGGCGGACGTCGCGGCCTGGCCGGCAACATTGGACGCCTCTTCCTTGGCCGCCTGGCTCTTGGAGGTTCCGGCGGAACCCCCAGCGGGGGTGGTGCCATAGTTTTCTTCGGCACCTGCTGCGGTCACACCGTAGGGATCGGTGGTTGCAGTGCCGGGGGTCTGGGGCCATTGGTTCTCTGTCATCGGGCTCTCTTTCCTGAAGGGTCAGCTGGCGATCAAGAACCAGCAACGCTGGCTAGTAGTAAGCATGATTACTATTTAGATACTAAGCACACTTTCCATTTGAAGCGCAAGAGGGTCGCCTAATAAGGGGGCCTCAGGGAGCATGCTGGGCCCGGCGGATAGTAAGCCTACTTGCGAATTGGATGCTAAGCATGCTTATTGTAGAGAACGTAGCGACGCAACAAGAGGTGATAACACCCTGCACTTCGCCACCCACAGGAAGGCCACGGCCCGATGACCAGCAATCTCGATCCAGATGCCCGCACCAGCTACCGCCTGATTTCTGTGGCGGCCAGGCTGGTTCAACGGCGCCAGGACGACGCCCTGGCGCACTTGGGCCTGACCCGCGCGGCTGTAATAGCCCTTGAAGGCCTTGCCGGCGGGCCCTTGAACCAGGAACAGCTCGCCGAAACGATCCGGGTCCAGAGCCAGACCCTTGGACGGGTCCTGATCCGGCTGGAGGGCGCCGGTCACATCACCAGGACGCGCCAGTCCGCCGACCGCAGGCAATTCAAGGTGGAACTCACGGAATCAGGGGAAGCCATCCTTGAGGCCGCGCGCCGGGAAGAAATAAATGCCTACCCTGATGATCCCAACATCAGCTGGAAGGTCCTCAGTGAGGAACTGTCAAAGTTCGTGAATGCACTGCCGGCAAGCCGGAACCAGGAGGTGGTCCCGTTTGCTCCGCCCGAGCACCGTACTGCAAGGCGCCCCCAGGGGCCGCGCGGAACCGGCCTTCGCGGCATGGACCAGTCAGGCCACTAAGGCGGGCTGGCCCGGCACCCCAGGCCGGCACTGAAACGGGCTATGGGCCGTTCCGGCCTGCGCCGGGCGGCTAAGCCTAAGCCGAGCAGGCGTCCTCAAGTGCCTGGACGGACTCTGCCGGCACCTCGTCTCCGGCTTCCGCAATCTGGCCCAACGGCGTCGTAATTTCAGCCGGGACCCCGGCCGTGGACGCTGCAGAGACGAGGCCCGCCAGCAGTTGCTTGTCCTCAACGCTGACCAGCCCATCCTGGACCACAGCGCAGATCTGGCGCTTTACTTCGGCAGCGCCGGCCGTTGCCACCTTCGAGGCGGCGTCGCTGACGGCGTTGCCCGCTGCCTCCTCAACGGCACCACAGCCGGAAAGGAGCAGGAGCAGGGGAGCGGCGGACAGGACTGCGAGGCGGCGGTTCATCAGCCCAGCCTATCGGGTGGGCACAACGTGCTACCGCGCGCTGGCCGCCGGTACCCCCAGGATGCTGTCCAGCAGCCCGTTCCGGAACTTGCCGTCCGGATCGTGCGCCGACGCCAGTGAACGGAAGTCGGCGAAGCGGGGGTACAGCGATTCCCAGTCGTGCCCTGCGGGGGAGAAGAGCTTTCCCCAATGCGGACGGGCCCCGAAGGGCCTCAGCAGATCCTCGAGTTCCGGCAGGACCGCTTCCACGTCGGGCTGCAGCGGCCTCCACGTAAAGTGCAGGGCGACGCTCTGCTGCCGGTAGAAGGGGCTGAGCCAGAACTCGTCCGCGGCACCGGTTCGGATCTCCGAAACAAAGAGCAGCTGCGCGAGCTTGTCCGCGAGTCCGCGGACTGCCTCAATGGCTTCCGGGGCATGCTCCAGCGGGAGGATGAACTCGCTCTGCAGCTCCTCACCCTTGCTCGGCGTGAACTCGTGGCGGAAGTGGGGAAGGCGGTCCAGCCACCGGCCGGGTTCGTCCAACTGCACTGTGCAGTTTTCCGCGGACATGTCCGGCAGCGGGTGCCGGGGCCGCACGGCAGCGGTGGCACCGAACAGCCCGTCCAGGGGCGGCTCCGAGTCCAGGGCCTTGAGCCAGACCTGGCTGATGGAATCCCCGGCATAGTCCGTGAAAAGGCTGACGCTGTAGGCGCTGGACACGAGTTCGCGGAAGCTGCCCAGCGCCTGGTCCCACGGCAGGTTCTCCAGAACGCGCTGGCGCATCCGGAAGCTCGGCTGGACGGCGAGTTCCAGGCCGGTCGCGATCCCCAGGGCGCCGAGTCCCACCACGCTGGCCAGGAATTCGTCCCCATCGGCGCGGGTGAGGGAAACCTGTTCGCCGGACGGCCGCACCAGGTCGATCGCCTGGACGGCTCCCGCCAGGGACTGGTTGTTGACGCCGGAGCCGTGCGTTCCGGTCTGGACTGCGCCCGCCACGGAGATGTGCGGGAGTGACGCGAGATTACGAATGGCGGCGCCGGACTGCTCCAGGGCGCGGCACAGTTCCCCGTAGCTGACGCCGCCGCTGACCCGCACCGTGGTGCGGTCCGGGGAGAGTTCGATCCGCTGGGGCAGCGCATCCAGCAGCACATGCACGCCGTCGGTGTCGCCCACCCGGTTGAACGAGTGCCGCGATCCAAGGGCCTTGACCCGGCCGGCACCGGCCACGATTCCGGCAAGTTCTTCCACCGAGGCTGGCCGCCGGACCTCCGCGGAGGCGTATTCAAGGTTCCCTGCCCAGTTCTTCATTGAGTCGGCTTTCCGGTTGGAGGTGCAATTAGCTCCCTCAACTGTCAGCGCTAACAATCACAGTGTCAAGGCGCGTTCACTCTGCCGGGCGGCGGCCGTCCACGGGGTGCTGCGACAAGCGCGCACCTGACTTTCTATCGCTGTAAACCTGCCGGGTCACCCGCTTGTGCGGGGCGGCGGAACCCTGCGCCTGCCGGTGGCTTCAAACGCGGCAGCAAGCCGCAGCAGGGCTGTATCGCTGTAAGCCCTGCCGGCAAAGGTCAGGCCCACGGGCATGGCGATGTCCCCGGCAAGCCCCATGGGGACCGTCACCGTGGGAATGCCGAGATGCCGCGGAACCAGGTTGCCGTTGGACACCCAGACGCCGTTGCGCCACGCCAGGTCTGCCGAGCGCCCGTTGCGGTCCGCGTCGGCGGGGCCGATGTCGGCGGCTGCCGGGAAGACCGCGGCGTCGAGGCCCAGGCCGTCCATCCACTGCTCCAGGTCAACGCGGCGTGTTTCCTCCAGCCCGCGCAGTCCCTCGGCCAGGTGGGGGATGTCCACGAGGGAGGGGACCCCGTGCTTCCGGATCCAGGCGGGATAGTCGCTGATGTCGTCGTCGAACCCGTGGTACCGGTCCGGCAGGGAACCGTCCGGAGCGGGGAAGATGGCAGCACCGTCGACGTCGGCCAGCCGGCAGAGGTCCGGGTCCCCGTTGGCATCCAGGAAGTCGTTCCAGGCCCAGGCTGAGAGGTCCACAATCTCGCGGCGCAGGTATTCCGGCGGCACCAGGCCGCGGGTGGCGATGGTGGGCGCGCCGGGCCGGTCGCCCTCGTAGTTGGACACCACCGGGAAATCGACCTCGACGACATGGGCGCCGGCGGCTTCGAGGTCCTGCCGCGCGGCGTTCCACAGGTCGATGAAGGACTGCCGGGTTTCGATGCGCTGCCCGGTGGGGCCGCCGATCCCGCCACCGGGGGCCGTTCCGGCCTCCGGGTCCGCGTTGATGTACATGCGGGGGATCCCCAGCCGCTTGCCGGCGAGCACCTTCCCGGCGGCGGTGCTGTCCCGGACCGTGAGGTCCAGGTAGGAGGCGGGGCGGACTTCGGAGGCCCTGGGGATCGGCACCCACTGCTGGACCCGCCAGAAGTCGCCCCGGGTTTCTGCGTCATCCGCCACCACAACATCCAGTACCTCCAGGAGGTCGGCCATGGTCCGGGTGTGCGGCACCACCACGTCCATGGTGGGCACCAGCGGCCAGTTGCCGCGGACAGAGATGACGCCCCGGGACGGGGTGTAGGCGCAGAGGGCGTTGTTCGACGCCGGCGCCCGGCCGGAGGACCAGGTTTCCTCCGCCAGCCCGAAGGCGGCGAAGCTGGCGGCCGTGGCCGTTCCGGACCCGTTGGAGGATCCGGAGGCGAAGGCTGCCGTCAGGTAGTCCGCGTTGTAAGGGCTCTCGGCGCGCCCATATACGCCGCGCTGCATACCTCCGTTGGCCATGGGCGGCATGTTGGTCAGCCCGATCAGGACGGCACCGCCCGCGCGCAGCCGCCCGATGGTGAAGGCGTCCTTCCTGGCCACCAGATCCTTGAAGGCGGGGGACCCTGCGGCCACGGTGAGGCCGGTCGCCTGGTAGCTGTCCTTCGCGGTGTAGGGGATGCCGTCCAGGGGGCCCAGCGTGGCGTTGCGGGCACGGCGTCCGTCGGACGCCCGCGCGTCGGCTATGGCGTCCGGGTTCATCACCACCAGCGCGTTCAGACGTATTCCGGACGAGTCATATTTCGCGATCCGCGCCAGGTACAACCGCACCAGTTCCTCACTGGTGACCTTCCCGTCCTCCAGTGCCGCACGGAGTTCGCTGAGGGAGGCCTCGACGACGTCGAAGCTGCCCTGGGTGCCAGGCGAGCCGGCCGTCCCGGAGGGCATCACGCCGCACCTCCGCCAGCTGCCGGCTGCTGCTGGGTGATGCAGTGGATGCCGCCGCCAAAGGCGAAGATATCGCGCGCGTCCACCAGTTCCACGGTGCGGCCCGGGTAGGCGCGCTCCAGGATGCCGGCGGCAATGGCGTCATTGGGATCGTTGAAGGCGCACAGGACCACCACGTTGTTGGCCACGTAGTGGTTGATATAGGACCAGTCCACAAAGCCTTCCTCGTCCTTCAGGGCGGTGGGGGCGGGAACATCGATGATCCGGAGGGGCCGTCCCTGGGCGTCGACCTCGCCCGACAGGACGTCCCGGAGTTCCCGGTAGACCTCGTAGTCCGGGTGGGAGGGGTTGTCCTGGCGGTGCAGCAGGATGGTGCCCGCGCCGGCGAAGGCGGCCACGATGTCCACGTGCCCGCGCGTGCCGAACTCGCCGTAGTCGCGGGTGAGTCCGCGGGGAAGCCAGATGGCCTTGGTGGTGCCCAGCGCGGCGTGGATCCCGGCCTCCACCGAGTCCCTCGTGGCTCCCGGGTTGCGGCCGGGATCCAGCTGGACGGTTTCCGTCAACAGCACGGTCCCTTGACCGTCCACATGGAAGCCGCCACCCTCGTTGACCAGGGAGCTGGACCTGACGGTTACGCAACTTTCCGCCGCGACGGTGCGGGCAACGTCCTTGTCCTTGTCCCACGCGGCCCATTCCTGGGCGCCCCACCCGTTGAAGATCCAGTCCACCGCAGCCAGCGAGCCGTCCGGCCGGTGCACGAAGGTGGGTCCGCTGTCCCGCAGCCAGGCATCGTCGAGGGGAACCTCGAGCACCGTAATGCCGTCGCCGAGCCATTCGCGGGCTGCGGTGGCATCGCGGGGGTCGGCCACCACAGTGACGGGTTCGTAGCGGGCGATGGTCTGCGCCACCTTGGTCCAGGCGGCGCGGGCGCGGTCCAGGGTGGGGCTTCCTGCTTCGCCGAAGGTGTCGTTGGGCGGTGGAAAGGCCATCCACGTGCGCTGGTGGGCTTCCCATTCGGCAGGCATGTGGGTGGCCGTGGCGTCGGTGGCAGTGGCGTCCAGGAAGGCTAGCGGGGAGGAATAAATGAATGACATTCACTTATTATGGATTCGAGAATGCCCGCAGGCAAGGGATTGGGAAAAATTAAGCTCCGGCTAGCTGGTAGCCGTCCTGTCCACGGCAGCCGTGATGGCCCGGGCCAGTTCCGCTGGCTTGGTGAACTGGGGCCAGTGGCCGGTGGGCAGGTCCACGTACTCCACGTCCCGCATCCTGGAAAGCTCCGCCACAAAGGGGTGGCCCCCCTGAATCCACTCCTGCAGCAGCGACGACGGGAACTCGCACGCAATGACGGTGGCGGGCACGTCGTAGCGCCTGTCGTCCTGCAGATGCTGCTGGTCGTAGGCAACGCCCCTTGGCTGCGGAATGGCCCGTGCCCGGAAAGCCTCGCGGAGGCCGTCGTCGAGGTCCACCAGGTCGGCGTCCTCGAACGCTTCCCACGGCGGCAGCGGAACGTCGTCGCCGTCGGCCGGCAGTTCATCGTTGATCACGCCGCCCTCACCCAGTGGCCCGCTGTCCACGTAGACCGCACGTTCCACCCGGTCCGGGCGGGAGTCCAGGGCGCCGTGGATGATGGCGCCGCCGCCGGAATGGCCCACGAGCACCACCTTGTTGTCCAAGGCATCAATGGCGGCAACCACGGCATCGATGTGGTCCCGCAGGCCGATGCCGGAGCGGTCTGCGTCGACGGATTGCATCCCGGGAAGCGTGAGCGGGTGTGGCCGGTGGCCCGCCGCCTCAAGCGCCGGTGACACCTTCTCCCACGACGAAGCGTCCAACCAGAAACCGGGAACCAGGATGATGTCCATGGTGGAACCCTACTCCCGGCGGAGGGGGGTGCGGGTGATCCGGGGGCATGCGGAGCACCAGGGCTTTCGCGCAGCCCCGGCGGGCAGTAAAGTCCCCGAGTAGCCTGCGTTTCTCCGACGTGACCTGAGAGGGAGCCCTCATGAAACGGCCAGAATGCTTTTGCGGACCCGCCGGCGCCGTGCCGGGCCCAGGCGCGGCCGGAGGTGTGGAGGCATGAGCGGCTCACCGTCGCAGGGCCAGGCCGCTCCGGCGAAGCGTGAGACGTTCTCCTCGCGCCGGCTGTTTATCCTCTCGGCCATTGGCTCGGCGGTCGGCCTGGGCAATATCTGGCGTTTTCCCTATATCGCCTATGACAATGGCGGCGGCGCCTTCCTGATCCCGTACCTGGTGGCATTGCTGACGGCCGGCATCCCGTTGCTGTTCCTCGATTACGCCGTGGGCCACAAGTTCCGCGGGTCTGCGCCGCTGGCCTACCGCCGGCTCCACCGTGCAGCCGAGCCGCTGGGATGGTGGCAGGTGCTGGTGTGCTTCGTCATCGCGGCCTATTACGCAGTGATCATCGCCTGGTCGCTGATGTACACCATCTTTTCCTTCACGGAGGCGTGGGGTGACGACGCCGAGGGCTACTTCTTCGGGAACTTCCTGGCCGTTGCGGAGGCCCCGGGCATCGGCTTCACCTACGTGCCGTCCGTCTTCTTCCCGCTCCTGCTGGTCTGGGTGGCGGTCATCGTCATCATGGTGGCCGGAATCCGCAAGGGCATCTCCCGCGCCAACTCCATCCTCCTGCCCTTGCTGATGGTGATGTTCCTTCTCCTGGTGGTCCAGTCGCTCTTCCTTCCCGGCGCAGCGGAAGGCCTTAACGCGTTCTTCACGCCGGACTGGGCCGCACTCGCAGATCCCTCTGTGTGGGCTGCAGCCTACGGACACATCTTCTTCTCGCTGTCCGTGGGCTACGGCATCATGGTTACGTATTCGTCCTACCTCAAGCGCCGGACGGACCTTACCGGTTCCGGCATGGTGGTGGCCTTCTCCAACTCCGGATTCGAAATCCTCGCCGGCATCGGTGTTTTTGCGGCCCTGGGGTTCATGGCACAGGCAGCAGGCACGGGCGTGAACGACGTCGTGACCCAGGGCATCGGCCTTGCCTTCGTCGCATTCCCCACCATCGTGTCCCAGGCACCCTTCGGCGGGCTCATGGGCGTGCTCTTCTTCGGATCGCTGGTGTTCGCGGGAATCACCTCCCTCATTTCCGTGCTGGAGGTAATCGTGGCCGCCGTGCAGGACAAGCTCGGCTGGGGCCGGGTCAAGGCTTCAGTGGTGGTCAGCGTGCTGGTGGCAGCTGTCTCCCTGGGCCTGTTCCCCACTGCTACGGGCCTCTACCTGCTGGATACCTCGGACGCTTTCGTCAACAGCTTCGGAATCACCCTGGGCGCGCTGGTCACCGTGGTGGTGCTCGCGTGGTTCCTGCGCAAGCTGCCGCTGCTCTCGGCCCACCTGAACCGCGTCTCAACCATCAAGATGGGGCGGGCGTGGATGGTGCTGGTGGCCGGGGTGGTGCCCCTCGCCCTGATCTACATGGTGGCCAACGAGTTCATCAGCAAGATCGGCACCACCTACGAGGGGTACCCCGAGTGGTTCGTGGGCCTGTTTGGCTGGGGCATGGCCGGCGCACTGGTGGTTTTGGCCCTCATCCTGACGGCCATTCCCTGGAGCCGCACTTCCAAAGCCCACCATGACCCCGAATACGACGACGTGGTCAAAGAGGATGCACAGGAGGCGGCACCATGACACCCATCGCCATCACCATGATGATCATTGCGATCCTCACTGTCTGGGGCGGGCTGGCACTCGCGCTGGTCAACCTCAAGAGGCACCCCGAGGACGAGGGCGCCCTGCCCGAAGAGCACGCACCCGAGCTCTAGGGAGCGCGGCCCCAAGCGTGTGGCCAGCAGTGTGCGCGGACGGGCTTAACCGTCCGTCCGCGCACCCCGCCTACGGGAAGCTGGGGACGTAGCTGGGCACACCGACGGCGTCCGTTGACACGGGAGCGCCGGTGTCATTGATGACGTGGTCCAGGGTGCCGGCGCCCAGGTTGACCGTGAGCAGGCTGTGCAGCTTCACGCCCGGCGTCACCGGCACCTCAAAGCCCCGGGTGGCGTGGATGGTGGGGTCCACGTTGTTGTAGACGTAGCTGCCGCCGCCCCAGAGTTCGTGGGTTGTGACGGAGTCTGCGATTTTGTAGCCGGCCCAGCCAAGGACCCCGTCGTGCTGCCAGGCGGCCTGGTTGGGCGCGTCGTAGGGCAGCTCATTCTGGAAGAAGACCGTCCTGCCGTTCTCGCCGTTCCAGATGACGTTGTACTCCTGGTAGTGCTCCACGAAAAGGCCCGTGGCGGTGACGTTGTCGCCGTTGATGATTACGCCGTTGCGGCCGGTGTTGGTGGTCCAGCCCACCCCGTTGCCGTGGTCGGCGCGCCAGGCCCAAATGTGGTCCAGGAGGACGTTGTCGCTGTTGACCTCCAGGCTGACCGAGGCTTTGCCCACGTGCGGTCCGCCGATGCGGAAGAACACGTCATGGAGCGTGGTGGGATTGGCAGGATCAGTGTGGACAGCCGAGCTGGCAGGCCCGCTGCCCTCGCCCTGCCGCGGCTTGCCGATCCGCATGAGCGCGGGTGAATTCACGTCGCCGGCGTCGATCGTGACGGCTGCGATGTCCACGCCGGGCACATCCGCAACGGTCAGCGGGACGGCGCCGTTGACGGCGGTGAGGGTGGCAATGCCCAGTCCCAGGACGATGGTGTTGGCCCTCTTGACCTCGATGCTCTCATCAATGCCGTAGACCCCGGGGGTGAGCAGCAGGTTCTTGCCGCGTGCCAGCTGGGAGTTGATGGTCTTGACCGAATCCGAGGGGCGGGCCACATAGAAGTCCGACAGCGGGATGCTGCGCCCCGCCGTCGGGCCGTTTTCCCAGGTGGTCCCGGAGGATTCCATGCGGACGGCGGGAACGAACACACTGTACTCACCCGAAGAATCCAGGGTGAGGTAGGGCTTCTCCCGGCTGATCGGTGTGCCGGCGAGTGTGGTGTACGGCGGGTTGGGGAAGGACTGCGCCGGCGCTCCGTCCACCCCGGAGAAGACCTGGTTCCAGACGCCGTTGGACCAGTTGCCAATGCTGCTGTCACGCACGAAGTACTGCTGCTGCGAGCCGTTGATGACATCGCCCGTCTTCGAATCGGAGATGAAGCCGCCGCTGGCGTACTGCGGCCCGGCGGTGCAGTAGTCCATGAGGGAGAGGTTGCCGCCAGTGATGTTGATCCGCCGCATGGGCGACGCCTGCGAGGCCGCCCAGAAATTCGCGGAGCTGCGGCAGCCCTCGAGGCCGGTGACGTTGATGGTGAGGTTGGACAGGGACCGCCAGAAGTTGTTCAGGGCGATGCAGTTATCCGCAGTAAGGCACCGGTTGTAGACGTCCACATGCCCGTTGATGGTGACATCCGTGGGGGAAGCGCCCAGCCCCGCCACCTCGGTGGAGTAGCCCACCTGGACGATGAGCGGCTCCTCGGCGGTGCCGTAGGTTCCCGGCTTGAACAGCAGTGAGTAGCGTTTGGATCCCATCTCATCGTCCACCTGTTCGGCAGCAATGGAATCTACGGTTGCCTGGATCTCGGCCACCGGCATGCTGGGGTCAAAGATCCGGACATTGGGGCCAAAGTCCGGCTCGGCAGCCTGGGGAAGGGCAGGGGGAGCCTTCGGTACGGGAGCCTGTTGCACCGATGCCTGCGCAACGGGGGGAGTGCCCGGCGCGGCGGCGGCCACGGTCCCTCCGCTGGCGACCAGGCCGGCCAGGAGTGCGACGGTGCCGGCGACGTGCCGGCGACGGCCATGGTTGCGAGGGTGCGGGCCGTGCGGCCTGTCGGCGCGCGGAGAAAGGGGGACGTGGGCTAGCGGCATTGCTGGTCCTGTTCGTTGGTGGGATTCGTCGAGCCTGGGCGGCAGGAAAAAGCTGCGGCGGTGGGAGCGCTCTCGTCGGGGAAGCGTAACACCGCTGAAGGGCACCGGCAAGGGTGGGGTGGAAGCGCTCCTACGGCGTCTTGACAAGGAGTTGTGAGGTGGGACACCATGTGGTGAGAGCGCTCCCACATTCGGATCACGGTCCGGCCCAGTTCTACCGCTCACCACCTTTTCGCCTTCGACCGTTGCGCCGGTCGGCAGGGCATTTTTACCTGACGAAGGAGTCTTTCCTGTGAAAAACCCAACCAAGTTCTCCGTGCTGTCCGCTGCGGCCGCGTGCCTGGCCCTGTCGCTGTCCGCCTGCGGATCCTCCGCTCCGGAAAAGGGTGGCGTGAACGACGCCACCGGCTCCGGCCCCGTAACTCTCACGGTGGGCACCTTCAACGAGTTCGGCTACGAGGAGCTTTTCGAAGAATACGAAGAGCTGAACCCCAACGTGACCATCGAGCACAAGAAGGCGGCAACCACCAACGAAGCCCGGGACAACCTCACCACCCGGCTGGCCGCCGGCTCGGGACTGTCCGATATCGAGGCCGTAGAGGTAGACTGGCTTCCGGAACTCCTGCAGTATCCGGACCGCTTTGCAGATCTCTCCGACCCCGCCGTCGAGGGACGCTGGCTGGACTGGAAGGCCGAGGCCGCCACCACCGCTGATGGCAAGCTGCTTGGCTACGGCACCGACTCCGGCCCTGAGGCCGTCTGCTACAACGCCGAGCTGCTCAAGAAGGCCGGCATGCCCACCGAACGTGGGGAAGTTGCCGCGATGCTGGGAACCACCTGGGACAGCTACTTCGAAGCGGGCAAGGCCTACAAGGCCGCAAGCCCCGATTCCGCCTGGTTCGACTCGGCAGGGGCGATCTACCAGGGCATGAGCAACCAGCTGGAAAAGGTGTACGAGGAGGAGGACGGCACCGTCATCGCGACGGAGAACCAGAAGGTCAAGGACACCTACAACCAGGTCCTCAAGGCCTCCACCGAGGACGGACTGTCCGCCCACCTCAGCCAGTGGAGCGACGACTGGGCCTCCGGATTCCAGACCGGCGCCTTCGCAACAACCCTCTGCCCGGGCTGGATGCTCGGCGTCATCGAAGGCAACGCAGCCGGGGTCACCGGCTGGGACGTTGCCAACGTCTTCCCCGGCGGCGGCGGAAACTGGGGCGGGTCCTACCTGACGGTTCCCACCCAGAGCGAGAACCAGGCCGAGGCCAAGAAGCTGGCAGGCTGGCTGACCGCGCCTGAGCAGCAGATCAAGGCATTCACCGCCAAGGGCACCTTCCCCAGCCAGAAGGAGGCACTGGAAAGCCCGGAACTGCTGGGCCAGACCAACGAGTTCTTCAACGGCGCCCCTACCGGCCAGATCTTCGCCGAACGCGCCAAGGCTGTTGACGTGACCCCGTTCAAGGGAACCAAGTACTTCGCCATCAATGACGCCATGCAGCAGGCCCTCACCCGCGTGGACGTCGACAAGTCGGACGACGCCGCCTCCTCCTGGGAGAAGTTCGTCACCGCAGTGAAGTCCCTCTAGGCATGGCTGTCACCGACCGGGTCAAGCCCCGGAGGGCAGGGGGACCGTCCCTGCCTCCGGAAGGGACGAAGGGTGTCCGGCGCCTGGCCTTCTCGCAGCAGGTCTCCAAGTGGGACGTCAAGCTCTCCCCCTACCTCTACATTTCGCCATTCTTCATCCTGTTTGCCGTCACCGGGCTTTTCCCGCTGGTGTACACGGCATGGGTTTCCCTGCATAACTGGAACCTCATCGGCGGGCAGGGGAAGTTCACGGGCCTGGAGAACTACGCCTTCGTTGTATCCCAGCCCTACTTCTGGAACGCAGTGGGCAACACCTTCAGCATCTTCATCCTGTCCTCCGTTCCCCAGGTTGTCATCGCCCTGGTGATCGCGGCGGTGCTGGACGCGAACCTGAGGGCCAGGACGTTCTGGCGGATGGGGGTCCTGATGCCGTTCGTGGTGGCGCCAGTGGCGGTAGGCCTGATCTTCAACAACCTCTTCGCGGACCAGTTTGGGCTGATCAACGAGATGCTGAAGGCGGCAGGGCTGGACCCGGTCCGGTGGCATTCCGACTCCGTTGCGAGCCACCTGGCCATCGCCACCATGGTGAACTTCCGCTGGACCGGCTACAACGCGCTGATCTTCCTCGCCGCCATGCAGGCCATTCCAAGGGACGTGTTCGAGGCGGCGACGATCGACGGTGCCGGCCGGCTGCGGCAGTTCTTCTCCGTCACTGTTCCCATGCTGCGGCCCACGGTGATCTTCGTGGTGATCACCTCCACCATCGGCGGCCTGCAGATTTTCGATGAGCCGCGGGTCTTTGACCAGTCCGGCCTGGGCGGAGCGGACCGGCAGTGGCAGACGCTGACCATGTACATCTGGGAACTCGGCTGGGGCCAGCGCAACTTCGGCAGGGCTTCTGCCGTGGCGTGGCTGCTCTTCCTGATCATTGTGGTGATCGCCCTGCTCAACTTCCTCATCACCAAGCGCATCGCAAGCCAGGGAGGCCGCAAGTGAGCTCCATCCCCATGATCGAACAGACCGCCGGGAAAGGGGCAGCCAAGGCGGCAGCGAGGCGCGGGCCAGGTGCCAGGAAACCAAGGTCCGGCCACGGAAGTGACCGCCGGCCCGGCTTCCTCACCTACGGATTCCTGGGTGCAGTCCTGTTGGCGTCCCTCTTTCCGCTCTATTGGTCCTTCCTGGTGGGAAGCCATGACAACACGGTCCTGAGCCGCGGCATCCCGCTGCTGCCCGGCGGGAACTTCCTGGCCAATGCCGCGAAAGTCTTTGACAGCATCCCGTTCTGGAAGGCGATGGGCAACAGCCTGATCGTCTCGTGCGTGACCGCGGCGTCCGTCGTCGTGTTTTCCACCCTTGCCGGATTCGCCTTCGCGAAGCTCCGCTTCCGCGGCAGCAAGGGGCTGCTGGTGTTCGTCATCGCTACCATGGCGGTTCCCACCCAGCTGGGCGTCGTCCCGCTGTTTATCGTGATGTCTAAGCTGGGGTGGACCGGCTCGCTGTGGGCGGTCATCATCCCCGGCGTCGTGACCGCCTTCGGCGTGTTTTGGATGACCCAATACCTGCGTGACGCCCTCCCGGATGAACTCATCGAGGCCGTGCGGATGGACGGGGCGTCCATGATCCAGGCCTTCTGGTACATCGGGTTCCCGGCCGCGCGCCCTGCGGCCGCCATGCTCGCCCTGTTCACCTTCGTGGCCACCTGGACGAACTTCTTCTGGCCGTTCATTGTCCTCGACCCGTCAAACCCCACCCTTCCAGTGGCTCTGCAGCTGCTGCAGGCCGCGCACTTCGTGGACTACTCCGTGGTCCTGGCGGGTGCCGTCCTGGCCACCGTCCCACTCCTGCTCCTGTTCATAGCGGCGGGACGCCAACTCGTATCCGGAATTATGCAAGGAGCAGTCAAAGGATGAGTTCCACCCAACTTCCGTTCCCGGAGGGTTTTCTCTGGGGCGCGGCAACAGCTGCCTACCAGATTGAAGGCGCAGCACACACCGGCGGCCGGCAGGACTCCATCTGGGATGTGTTCTCCCGGCTGCCCGGTGCCGTGGCCGACGGCCACAACGGTGACGTGGCCTGCGACCACTACCGGCGCTACAAGCAGGACGTGGCGCTCATGGACCGGCTGCACATGAAGGCCTACCGGTTCTCCACGTCCTGGGCCCGCTGCATGCCCGACGGCGTCACGCCCAATCCGGAAGGGATCGCCTTCTACTCGCGCCTGGTGGATGAACTGCTGGCCGCCGGGATCACACCGTGGCTGACCCTCTACCACTGGGACCTGCCGCAGGCGCTTGAGGACAAGGGCGGCTGGGCCAACCGGGACACGGCCTACCGTTTCGCCGAGTACGCGGCGCTCATGCACGGCGTCCTAGGCGACAGGGTCCGGATCTGGACCACCCTCAACGAACCGTGGTGCTCGGCGTTCCTGGGCTATGCGGCCGGCGTCCATGCGCCGGGACGGCAGGACCCGCGGGCAGCACTTTCCGCCGCCCACCACCTGCTGCTCGGCCACGGCCTGGCAGCCCGTGCGCTGCGCCGCGAGGATCCGGACGCCTCAGTGGGCATCACCCTGAACCTGACGGTCCCGGATCCGCGGGATCCCGGCAGCGAGAGCGACAGGGACGCGGCCAGGCGGATCGACGGCCAGTTCAACAGGATCTTCCTGGACCCGCTGTTCAGGGGGGAGTACCCGGCCGACCTGCTGGCAGACGTGGCGCACCTTGGAATGGCTGACCTGGTGCAGGACGGGGACCTCGAGATCATATCCACGCCGCTGGACCTGCTGGGCGTCAATTACTACCACGGTGAATCCCTCACGAAGGACCCGGCGGGACCCGGGGAACAGGCGGGGCAGGAGACGACGTCGGCTCCGGGGCAGGCAGCCCGCCCGGTGTCCTCCCCGTTCGTGGCAGCCGACGGCGCCCGCTCGGCACCACGGGGCCTGCCGGTGACGGGAATGGGCTGGGAGGTCCAGCCGGAGGGGCTGCGGCGCCTGCTCAACAGGCTGCAGGGGGAGTACACGGGTCCGGCCGGGATCCCCATCTACATCACCGAAAACGGTGCAGCGTACGATGACGTCCCCGACGAGGCGGGCTTCGTGGACGACCAGGACCGGCTGGGGTTCTTCGCGGCCCACCTCCAGGCAGTGCATGGCGCCATCGCGGACGGCGTGGACGTCCGGGGGTACCTGGCCTGGTCCCTGCTGGACAACTTCGAGTGGTCCTTCGGCTACCACCAGCGCTTTGGCCTGGTGCGGGTGGACTATGCAACCCAGGAACGCATCCCGAAAGCCAGCGCCTGGTGGTACTCGGCGGTGGCGGCGGCCAACGCGATTCCGGCCGGCACCCACCCCGTGCTGCCTTCGGAGCCGGGTGTCGTATTGTCTGTGTAATGAACGAAAAGTCCCGCCGGTCCGGCCTCCTGCACGCCGGGCGGCCCAGCCCGACGCTCGAGGACCTCGCCACGGCGGCCGGAGTGTCCCGCTCCACCGCGTCCCGGGCAATCAACGGCGGGCTGAAGGTCAGCCCGGAGGCGCAGGCCGCCGTCGACGCCGCAATCGTGGCCCTCGGATATACACCAAACCGTGCTGCCCGGAGCCTGGTGACCAGGCGTACCGGATCCATTGCGCTTGTCATTCCGGAGCCGGACGCCCGCGTGATGATGGACCCCTTCTTCGCCGCTGTCATCACCGGCGTCAACGAGGCACTCCGGGGCACCGACATGCAGCTGGTGCTGCTGATGTCCCGGGCGGGGGATGACTCCGCCCGGACCATGCGGTACCTGCGGGGCGGGCACGTCGACGGCGCGATCGTGGTCTCGTTCCACGAGGCGGACGACTGGGCGGAGACCCTTGGCACAACGGGCCTGCCCACCGTCTTCATCGGCCGGCCCTGGGCCACGGGCTTCGGGGTCCCTTATGTGGACCTGGACAACTTTGAGGGCGGCCGGCTTGCCGCCCGCCACCTGGCCGGCACCGGGCGCACCCGGCTCGGAACGGTGGCAGGACCGGCAGACATGACAGCGGCAGTTGACCGCCTGGAGGGGTGGATGCAGGGTATCCGGGAGGCCGGGCTGCAGCCCGGGCCCGTGGTCCACGGGGACTTTACGACGGCGGGCGGCGCCGACGCTGCACGGACCCTTTTCTCCGAAGCGCCGGAGCTTGACGGTGTCTTTGCGGCCTCCGACCTGATGGCGCTGGGGGTCATTGACACAGTGCGGGGCAGGGGCCACAAGGTTCCGGAGGACGTTGCCGTTGTGGGGTTCGACAACCATTCCCTCCTTGCCGCCAACGGCCTGGGCCTGACCACGGTGACCCAGCCCATGGTGGACATGGCCGTGACAGCCGGTCAGCTCCTGATCCGCGCGATCGAAAACCCGGAAGAGCAGCTGGAACCGGTCATCTACCCGGCCGAGCTGGTTGTCCGCGGCAGCACCGCGGGACACAGCCGCTAGAACCACCCCGGCGGACGGCGGTGCCCCGCAGCTGCAGGGCACCGCCCGTCAGGTCCAGGCCGTGGTTCAGCGCCGCTTGCGCCCCGGCCGGTCCTGCCGTCCACGCTGTTCAGAGAGGTCGCGTTCTGCGGAACGCTGGGACTTTCCGGCCATGACCACTTTCTGGTGCCATTCCCGCTGGTAGGCCCGCTGCGCTGCGGCGTCGCTCCGGCGGGCCAGGGCGGCAAGCTCCCGCTGCAGCTTCAGGTAGTTGTGCCAGCGGCGTTCCTCCAGCACGCCCTCCGCTATTGCCTCCTGCACGGCACAGCCCGGCTCGCTCTGGTGGGCGCAGTCCGTGAACCTGCACTGGCCTGCCAGTGCTTCGATGTCGCCGAACATTCCGCCGATGCCGTCCTCGGCGTCGAACAATCCGAAACCCCGCACGCCGGGTGTGTCCATCAGGACCGTCCCGTTGGGAAGGGGCACGAGTTCGCGGGATGTGGTGGTGTGTTTACCCCTGAAGTCGCCGGACCGAACATCGCCGGTGTGCTGGACATTGCGGCCCACCAGGGCGTTGATGAGCGTGGACTTCCCGGCGCCGGACGGCCCCAGGAGGACGATGGTGCCGCCCGCCGGAATGTGCGCCAGCAGCTCGGGGATGCCGTCACCGGTTTCCGCTGAGGTGGTGACCACCTCCACGCCCGCCGCCTGCAGGATGACCTTCCCGACGACGTCGTCCGCCACCCCCGCGAGGTCCGCCTTGGTGACGATCACCAGGGGAGTGGCGCCGGAATCCCAGGCGGCCACGAGCGTGCGCTCCAGCCGGTTGTGCGTCAACGGCCGGTCCACGGGGACCACCACGCCCACCATGTCCATGTTGGCCGCCAGGACCTGCGCCTCGGAGGAATCCTCGAAGGCGCGCTTCCGGCTGAGCTCCGAGAGCCGCGGAAGGACGCCGAGGACCTGGCGGTCCCCGGCCCTGTTGGGCCCCATCCACACCCAGTCGCCGGTGACTGCCGCGTCACCGGTCAGCGGATACGGAAGGTGGAGCAGGTCTGTTCCCGCGGCCACCAGGAGCAGTGAACGGTCCACGCGGACCACCCGGCCCCGCTCCGTTGCCCCGGGCAAGGGGTGGATGTCGAAGTGCCGGGCGACCGCCGGCGTGTAGCCGTAGGCACGCGGGCCGATTGGAGTTGCGTTGTGTGGCGTTGTGACGTTTGTGAGGGTGATGCTGTCCAGGACACGGCCTGATGATGTGTTCACTGTGATACCTCAGGGAAAGCCCCTGCGCACCGGCCGCAGGGGGCCCGGGTGTTGTGGCGCTCCGTTGAAGGGTCAGGCGGGGCCGGTGCAGTTCAGGGAAGGAGTCTGGAAGAGGGGTGCGGAGCGCTCAGGGCGCGGGGCTGCAACAGTCATCAAGACCACCTCCCTCTCCTGCCGTGGGTGACCGGTATCAGGGTCCCTTGGTCCGCCGGCGTCATCCGGCGGATCCACTCTAGCCCCGGCCAGCGGAATCCACCAGAGCCCGGGACCGGACATCGGTACCCGTCATGTGCCCCCGGGCCAGCCCATTGTCTTTGGAGGGGGCAATGGTTCCGGCATAGGTTGGCTGCAGTTGTGTTTTCCACGCTGCTGGACAATCGAGGAGGAACCATGGGCGATGACGCCGTGGGCAAGGCCGCTGCAAGGAACGACGCTGTGTTGAACGCGGGCAGGGAGAGCCAGCCCGGAGTCAGCCATGCGGACAGGATTGATGACGACGGCGGCCGTCCGGCGAAGTGGCGCATCGTCGGTCCCGGACTGGTGGTGGCGGCCACAGGTGTGGGTGCCGCTGACATGGTGGCCACCCTGGTGGCGGGCTCCCGCTACGGCTACGGCCTGTTCTGGGCAGTCATTGTGGGGGTGGTCCTGAAGATCATCCTCGTCGAGGGGGCCGGCAGGTACACGCTGGCAACCGGAAAAACGATCTTTGAGGGCTGGCGTTCCCTGGGCAAATGGACCACCTGGTACTTCGGCCCCTACATCATGATCTGGGGATTCGTGTACGGGGCCACGGCCATGTCCTCCGCGGCGCTGCCGCTGGCTGCCGTGTTCCCTTTCCTGCCGCTGTGGGGGTGGGCCATCCTGATGGGCCTCGCCGGCTTCGCGATGGTGTGGTGGGGCAAATACGCCACCTTCGAGAAGATCACCGCCGTGCTGGTGGGCATGATGTTCGTGACCGTGGTGGGACTGGCCGTGATTGCCGCCCCGAACATTCCGGAGATGCTCGCCGGGCTCATCCCGATGATCCCCTCGACGGACGGCGGCATCTTCTACACGCTCGCGCTGGCCGGTGGCGTGGGCGGCACCATCACCCTCGCCGCCTACGGCTACTGGCTTCGCGAAAAGGGCTGGTACACGCCCAAGTGGATGAAGGTCATGCGGATCGACAACTCCATGGCCTACGTTATGACCGGCATCTTCGTCATCGCCATGCTCATTGTGGGTGCGGAGGTTGTGCGTTCCGCGGGTGTGTCCCTCAGCGCCAGCGACGAAGGGCTGCTGGACCTCTATGGTGTGCTGAAAGCGGAATACGGGGACGTTGTGGGAACCGGGTTCCTGGTGGGTTTCTGGGCCGCGTCCTTCTCCTCCATCATCGGCGTATGGAACGGGGTCTCCCTGATGTTCGCCGACTTCTGGGGCAACATGCGGGGCAAGGAGTCCGGCCACCCGGATACCCGGGTGGGCGGTAAATACTTCAGGTTCTACATCCTGTGGCTGACGTTCCCGCCCATGGTCCTGTTCGCGCTGGGCCAGCCGATCGGCCTGATCCTGCTGTACGGGGCACTGGGTTCGCTGTTCATGCCGTTCCTGGCACTGACCCTGCTGGGGCTGCTCAACGGCCGGCGGATCCCCAGGGCGTGGGCCAACAAGCTCCACTCCAACATCGCACTGGGGATCTGCGCCCTGCTGTTCATCGTCCTGGGCATCCGGCAGTTCTGGACATCCCTCTCGCCGCTGTTCGGCGGTTAGGAGTCCGGCTGCGGCCCCTCACGGGGACCCGGCCTACCGCTGCAGTTCCAGGGCCCGCTTCTGCCGCGCCGAGATGCTCGAAACGTACCCGCAGTTGGTGCAGGTGATGTTGTATTTCCGCGACGTGGTGAACACGGGGATGAAGAAGAGCGTGAACTTGGTGGCCCGCTCCTCCAGGCGGTGATGGACGAACGAGCGGCAGTACTGGCAGGTGGCCGGTTTGCCGGGCAGCGCGTTCAGCACTGTTTTCAAACCAAAGAGAAGGAACATGGGTCTGGCCTTTCGGGGCAGTCCTGCTGGCTGTTCTGACAACCTTAGGCCCTGGGGTTGCCGATAGCGCCATCCTGACAGCCTCCCCGACCGGTGCGATACTGGGGGTCCGCGCACTGTTCGTTATCAGGGGGATTTCGGCAATCATGGTTCTGGATACCGCGACCCTCCGGATTGCGTTCGGCCTGATGGCGCTGGTGCTGGTGTTTCTTTTCTATTTCTCGGCCTACCGGGTGACGCGCTCGCCGTACAGCGGCTGGTGGTGCCTGGCGCTGCTGTTTTTCCTGGCAGGATCTGCGTGCTTCCTGCTGGACGGCACGGCCCACCAGGTCTGGGCCAACCCGCTGGGGAACGTGCTGCTGGTGCACGGCGGGGTGGCCGTGTGGGCTGGTGCACGGTCGCTGCGGACCGTACCGCCGCCCACATGGGCCTTCACCGGTATCCCCCTGGCCACCCTGGTGGCCTCGGTCCTCGATAACCCGGCCACCAATACCTGGTCCGGCGGACCTGTTTTCCTGGCGGTCATGAGCCTTACCATCGGACTGGCATCCCGTGAACTGTGGCGCCTGGAACCGGGCTACTCCCGGGTGCGGATCCCCATGGCCGTGGCCGCGGGCGGACTGTCCGTGTTCTACCTCCTGCGCTGGGGTGCCTTCATGCTGGACGGCCAGGACGGGCCTGTTTTCCAGAGCGTCTTCGGTTCCGCGGTCACCACGCTGGTGACCATGGTCCTGCTGGTGGTGGTCTCGTTCAGCATGGCGGCCCTCAGCAGCGAGCAGCAGACCAGGGCCCTGCGCGTGGTGGCTTCCCGCGACGATCTCACGGGGCTGCTGAACCGCAAGGCCTTCCTGGAAATGGCGGCGGAGCAGCTGGCGGACCTGTCCATCGCCAGGGGATCAGGCGCCCTGGTCCTGGCAGACCTGGACCACTTCAAGTCCGTCAACGACACCTACGGGCATGCCGCCGGGGACCTCGCCCTGCAGACCTTCGCCGATGCGTGCACTGCCACAGTACGGCCCACCGACCTGGTAGGCCGCTACGGCGGGGAGGAATTCGTCATCCTCGTCCCGGGCGCCAGCGCCGAACGGGCGGAACTCATCGCCGAGTCGATCAGCAACCGCCTGGCCGCGGCGACCACGGCGGACGGGATGGAGATGCCCACAGCCAGCTACGGGATTGCCACCTACGACGGCGCCTCAACGGACGTTGAGCGCCTGATCGCCTCAGCAGACGCCGCACTCTACATGGCCAAGTCGCTGGGCCGGAACCAGACTGCCCGCAGCGACAGGATGTCCTAGCCGGGGCCGCGCACCGGGCCTGTTGCCAAACTGTGGCTTCCGGGCGGTCCGTCACCCAGGGGCAGTGTGAAGCCCTGCTGATAAAATGGCGGGGTTGCAGGCGGCCTTATTGCTGGTCCAACCAGCGCCGTAACCAAGTTAGGGACCAGACACTCATGACGGCAGGCGGGTCACACCCCGGGACTTCGGAGACTCAGCCGGGCGCGCCGGCTAAAGCCTCCGGCCCGGCCACCGGCCGCGCCTATCTCGCCACCCTTGAGGGCTTCATCGGAGCCCTCATGATGTTTACCGGCTCCATCGGCACGGGCTGGATCGCCAACGGCTCACCCATGATCCGCCAGCCAGTGGTCATTGCCCTCCGCACGGAAGGCTGGGGAGTGACAGTGTCCACCGTGCTGCTCACCGTGGGCGCCATGGTGCTGATCCGTTCCTGGCTTCGGCTGGGCCAGCGGCTGGCGGACTGGGGACAGTCCGCGCTGCAGTCCGTAGTAGTGGCCATCTCCGCCTGGTCGCTGCCGCTGCTCTTCTGCGTTCCGGTGTTTTCACGGGACGTCTACGCCTACACCGGCCAGGGCAGGCTGGTGATGGAGGGCCAAAACCCGTACGAGGTGGGTATCTCAAGCCTCAGCAACTGGTTCTCGCTGGGGGCCGACCCTGCGTGGGCCGAAAACCGGACACCGTACGGCCCCTACTTCCTCTGGCTGGCACGCGGGGTGGTCGGGCTGACAGGTGCCCAGCCTGACGTGTCCGTGCTGCTCTTCCGCCTCCTGGCCGGCGCCGGCGTCCTGCTCTGCGTTATCTATGTCCCCAAGCTGGCGGAACTGCACGGCATCAACGGGGCCCGGGCCCTCTGGATTTCGGTGGCCAACCCGCTGTTCCTGATCAGCTTTATTGCCAGCGCCCACAACGACGCCCTCATGGTGGGGCTCGCCGTCGCCGGCGTCTACTTCGCAGCCACGCGCCGCTACATGGTGGGCATCCTCCTGGTCACCGCCTCCATCGGCATCAAGCCGATCACCGTGCTCCTGCTGCCGTTCATCGGTGTGATGTGGGCGGGCCCGTCCGCGTCGTGGCCGCGCAAGTTCCTGATCTGGGCTGCGACGGCGGGCATCAGCTTCGGCGTGCTGGTCCTGAGCGGCATCCCCTACAACCTTGGCATCGGCTGGACCTGGGCCATCATGGACCCCACCCCGGGGTACACAGGCTACTCGCCATCCGGCTTCCTGGGCCAGCAGGTGGAGTTCCTCGCCAACGTCCTGGGACTCCCCGGCGGAACCTTCGCCACCCTGTTGCGGACGGGCATGAAATGGGCCGCGATCGGGCTGGTCCTGCTGCTGATGTTCCGGGGTGACTACTCGCTGGCGGTACGCCGGATGGCGCTGGCGTTCACCGCCGTCGTGATGCTGTCCCCCATCATCCAGCCGTGGTACATCCTCTGGTTCCTGCCGTTCCTGGCCGTCACGGGAATCCGCGACGACTGGCAGATCAGGTCGCTGTACGTCGGCGTCACGTTCTTTGTGGTGTTCGGGGCGCAGGACCAGCTCTCCGTCTGGTCCTTCGTGGAACTGCCCATCGATGCGTCCTCGCTGGCGTTCATCACGGCCCTGGCATTTACGTTCTATCTTTTATTCCTTGACGTGCATACACGGAAGCTGCTGATCGAAGGCAAGCCACTGGACCTGGCCAGGCGGGGCTGGACGTGGCTGATGGCGCTGCGCGAGGCCAGGCGGAGCCGGGCGGAAGAGCCTGGCCGCGAGAAGCTGGGAAGCCGCTGATCCAGGCGGTCAGCCGTGCGCAGTGACGTAGTCGATGAGCCCGCCAACGGTTGAAACCTGCGGATAGTCGCGCTCCGGAATATTTACGCCGGTGGAGGTGTCGATCGTTTCCACCAGCCGCAGGAAATCCAGCGAGTCCAGCTCCAGGTCTTGGCGCAGCCGGGCGCCCGCTTCTTCCAGGTCCTCCGGCCCGACGTCCGGCGCCACCTGGTTAATGGCCCGGTGCACTGCCGCGCGGGCATCCTGTCCGTTCATAATTCCTCCGGTTTCTGCAGCAGCTCGTCCAGCCGGGCAAGGAAGCGGGCCCCGCGGAGGCCGTCGCTGACACGATGGTCGGCGGACAGTGTTGCCGTCACCACGGGGCGTATGCCCAGCATCCCGTTGTGGGCCCATGGCTGTTCCATCACCCTGCCCAGCCCCACCATGGCCACCTGGGGCGGATAGATGACGCCGAAGACGCTGTCCACGCCAAGATCGCCCAGGTTGGTCACGGTGATGGTGGGATCTGCCATCTCCGCCCGTTGCAGCTTCCCTGCCCGGGCCCGGCCCACGAGGTCGCGGAGCCCTTCCATGAGCTCGTCCACGGACAGGGTGTCCGCGTTATGGATGGCGGGGGCAACAATGCCACCCTTCCGGAGGGCGACGGCCACACCCAGGTGCACGGAGGAGCTCGGCCAGAACCCGTCGTCCAGATAGAAGCCGTTGACCTCCGGCACCGTCTTGGCGGCGAGGGCAGTTGCCTTCAGCAGCAGGGCAGACGCCACCAGCCGGGAGGACACCACTCTCCCGGCATGTTGTACAGGGTCCCGTGTTCAAAGATCAGTACCGGATCCGGATCCTGCAGGGCGGTCCAGAGCATGCCGCGGGCGTCCTCCAGCGTGGCGGGCGCGAGGATGCGCAGGCCCGGAATGTGGGCGTACCAGCCTTCCAGGCTGTGGGAGTGCTGGGCGCCCAGCTGCCGGCCCGCCCCGGTGGTCATCCTGATCACCAGGGGGACGTTGAACTGCCCGCCGGACATGTGCAGGAGGGTAGCCGCGTTGTTCACGATCTGGTCCAGGGCCAGCAGGCTGAAGTTGACCGTCATGATTTCCACGATGGGCCGCATGCCGCCGAGCGCCGCGCCAATGCCCGCCCCCACAAAGCCGGATTCGGACAAGGGCGTGTCGCGGATGCGTTCCGGCCCGAATTCCTCGAAAAGTCCCAGGCTGACAGCGAAGCAGCCCCCGTACGCCCCCACGTCCTCACCCATGAGGAACACGCGTTCGTCGCGCTTCATGGCGTCCCGGATGCCGGCCCTGATGGCTTCCCGGTAGGTGGTTTTCATTGCGGGCCCCGCTCGCTGTAGACAAACCGGGTGAGTTCCTCCACCGGCTCCGGTGTCCCGGCCTCGGCGAATTCGACGGCCGCGGCCACCTCGGCGTCGGCCTCCCGCTGCAGCTCCGTCCACTGCGCTTCGGCCAGCTGGTCCGCGTCCCCCAGGGCGTTGCGGAGCAGGGTGATGGGGTCCCGCTCCAGCCAGAGCGCCACCTCCGCCTTCTCCCGGTAGCGTTCGGGGTCGAACATGGAATGGGCCCGGAAACGGTACGTCCGCAGTTCCAGGAAGTGCGGCCCGGCGCCGGAACGAACCGCGTCCACGGCGCGGCGGGCAGCCTCATGGACGGCGAGCACGTCCATGCCGTCCACCGCCCAGGCCGCCAGTTCGTAGCCTGCCGCCTTCAGTGCAATGTCCGTCTGGGATTCGGAGCGCCCCAACGCCGTGCCCATCGCATACAGGTTGTTTTCGCAGCAGAAGAGCACCGGCAACTGCCACAGGGCGGCCAGGTTGAGGCTCTCGTGGAACTCACCTTCCGCTACGGCGCCCTCGCCAAAGAAGCAGACGGTCACCCGGGAGCGGCCGGCCATTTTGTCTGCCAGGGCAAGGCCGACGGCGAGGGGCAGCCCGCCCGCGACGATGGCGTTGCCGCCAAAAAAGCGGGTCCCGGCGTCGAAAAGGTGCATGGAGCCGCCGCGGCCGCGGCAGCATCCCTGGACGTGCCCGTACATCTCGGCGAGGATGGCGCCCGCGGGGACGCCCCGCAACAGTGCGTGCCCGTGTTCCCGGTACGTCGCGACGACGGCGTCCTCCCCCTGGAGGTTGTCCAGGACGCCCGCCGCAACGGCTTCCTCGCCGATATAGACGTGCAGGAAGCCACGGATTTTTGCCTCACTGTAGAGTTCGACGCATTTTTCCTCGAGCCGCCTGACGCGCAGCATCTGGAGAAGGAGGTGCCGGGCCAGGGCGGCCTGGTCCGCGCTGATGCGCCCTGCCACGGCGGTCATGGTGCCTCCTGCGGGGTTTCAATCGTGGAGGTGTCCCCTTCGGGAAGCCCCAGTTCACGCGCCTTCAGGAGCCGGCGCAGGATCTTCCCGCTGCGCGTCCTGGGGAGCGCCGTGGTGAACTCGACCATCCGCGGGGCCACCGCGGCACCGAGCCGTTTGCGGGCGAAGCCGATGATGTCCAGGCGAAGCTCCTCCGATGGCTCCCACCCGTTCCGCAGCTCCACGAACGCCTTGACCACTTCCCCTGCCACGGGATCGGGGACACCAATGACCCCGGCCTGGGCCACAGCCTGGTGCTCCATGAGCGAACTTTCCACCTCGAAGGGGCCGATGAGGTGGCCGGAGGATTTAATGACATCGTCACCGCGGCCCACGAACCAGTAGTATCCGTCCGCATCACGCTTGGCGATGTCCCCGGTGAGGTACCACCCTCCGGCGAAGCAGCGACGGTACCGCTCCTCTTCATGCAGGTAGCCCCTGAACATCGAGGGCCAGCCGGCCCGCAAGGCCAGTTCCCCCATCGCGTCCGGCTCCGCGACCAGCACGGGAAGACCGTCCGCAATCACCGGTTTGCCGTTCTCATCCCGCTGGACCAGGGCTGCCTCCACGCCGGGCAGGGGCCGGCCCATGAAACCGGGCCGGATCTCGGTGGCCGCGAAATTGGCAATCATGATGCCGCCGGTTTCGGTCTGCCACCAGTTGTCGTGCACGGGCTGGCCAAAGGCTTCCCGGCCCCAGACCACCACCTCCGGGTTGAGGGGTTCGCCCACGCTCGCCACGAACCGGAGCACGGACAGGTCGTGGCCCGAGGCGCGGTCGGCGCCGGCCTTCATCAGCATCCGCAGGGCGGTGGGCGCGGTGTACCAGACCGTAACGCGCTGCTCCGCCAGGATCCGGTACCACCGGTCCGCGTCCATCTCCTCCTGGTCCACCACCGTGGTGACGCCGTGCACCAAAGGGGCAATGACGCCATAGGAGATTCCGGTCACCCAGCCCGGGTCTGCGGTGCACCAGTAGACGTCGTCCGGATGCAGGTCCAAAGCGTACAGGCCCGTGGCGTAATGGGCGGTGACGGCCTCGTGCACATGGATGGCACCTTTCGGGGTGCCGGTGGTTCCGCTGGTGAAATGGAGGAGGGCCATGTCCTCGCCCTGGGTGGAGGCAATCCCGGCGTCGCCAGGTGCGGCCTCCATGAGCATGGCCAGGTCAAGGGTTCCCGGTTCCGGCTCGCCGTCGGCGTCAATCAGCAGGACGTGTGTGAGGTCCGGAAGCGCGTCCCGGATCCTGGCCACTTTCTTGCGGTAGAGGGCCCTCGTGGTGACCAGCACGCGCCCGGACCCCAGCTGCAGGCGTTGCCTCACGGGATCCGGCCCGAAGGCAGAAAACAGGGGGCAGAACACGCTTCCGTTCTTGAGGGTTCCCAGCACCGCAACGTACAGCTCCGGACTCCGGCCCATGAGGGAAAAGACGCGTTCCGTCCGGCCAATCCCGAGCTGCGCCAGGACTGCGGCAAACCGGCTGGTCTGCTCGGCAAGTTCGCGGTAGCTGAGGGAATGGGTGGACCCGTCAGCCCGGACAAAGCGCAGGGCCTCGTGGCCTGCCCTGGGGCCTGCGGCATGGCGGTCCACGGCCTCGTGCGCGATGTTGAGGCCCCCGCCGGGAAGCCCGGACAGCGCCCGGCGGGCACCGTCCCACGAAAACGCACGGCACACGGCGTCGTAATCCGCCAGGTTGGGCACCACGGGAAAGTCCTGAAGATCCTTGGAGATCCGTGGCCAGCGCGTGGGTTGGGTTGTGCCTGCGGTCATGCTCCAATCCGACTCCTGCAGGCAGGGAGTGGCAAGGGTAGAAAGTCCCCCGGGGTGGGCAGGGACGCGCGTGATGGCGGGGCGCAGCGGGCCCTTTGACCCTGTTGCGCTGCCCGGGGCAGGTGTCTAGTGGGAGGGTATTAGCCCCGCGCCCGTGGCTCTTGCCCGCCCCGGCCGGAGCAGAGGAGAAGGGTGCTTGGCATGACTGAGGTAGTCCGGTACGAGGTGGGCTCCGGGACTGTTCTGGTGGAAGTGGCGGACAACAGCTACGGCGTGGAACACCCCGCAAGGAACGAACAGGGGATTTTGGATGCCGGCCGGCGCCTGGAGGATGCCCTGGCCGCCGTCCGCCCCGCCGCGGCGGCCGCCGTCGACGCCATGCGGGAAATCGCACCCGAGCACATGGAAGTGGAATTCGGGGTGAAACTGGCGGGCACTGCGGGGGCGGTCATCGCCCGGAACACCGCTGACGGGCACTTCATCCTGAGGATGTCGTGGTCCGCCTCCCCGGATGTCCTGTCCGAGGAAGAGTAAACCGGCCTGCGGGGCCGGGGTTTCCGGGATGCAGCAGCACTTGAAGGGTCTCCACGCGAGGAGGTGTCCGGATGTATGAGTTCCGGGACCGGGTGGAAGCGGGCCGGAAGCTCGGGCTCGCCCTGGCCGGCCTGCGCGGGAAGGACGCGGTGGTCCTGGGCCTGCCCCGGGGCGGCGTTCCTGTGGCGGCCGAGGTTGCGAAAGCCCTGGACGCCCCCTTGGACGTGATTGTTGTGCGCAAACTGGGGGTGCCCTTCCAGCCGGAAGTGGCGATGGGTGCCATCGGGGAGGGCGGTGCCCGGGTGCTGGACCGGCGGGTCGTTTCCGTTGCCAGGGTTACAGAGGATGATCTCAGGACAGTTGAGGCGCGCGAGCGTGCACTCCTGGAATCCAGGCTGGAACGGTACCGCCAGGGACGGCCCCCCAAGGACCTCAGCGGACGTACGGCCATCATTGTGGACGATGGCATCGCCACCGGATCAACGGCCCGGGTGGCGTGCAAGGTGGCGCGGCAGCTGGGCCCTGCTGCTGGTGGGGGGGTGCCGACACCCAGGTCCTGGCCCTGAACCGGCAGGCCATGGACCTGATGCGGGCCCCGGTGCACCTGGAGACCATCCCGGGAGCCACCCACCTTTTCGAGGAGCCCGGCACGCTCGGCCAGGTGGCAGCTCTGGCCAGGGAATGGTTCTCGCGCTACTTGACGCCGGAGGGCGCTGCGGAAGGTGTCCAGGAGGCTCCACTGTGAACGGGGCGCCGGCGCCCGTGCGCCACATGCAGGAGCTGGACGAGATCCGGCTCCTGGGACGCCCGCTCGCTGCGGCGGAGGACCTGGACGCTTACCAGCTGCTCGCCGGCTTTGAACGATGGCCCACGTGCAGAACGCCCTGGTGGCAGCCAACGCCGAATACTGGTGCAAGTGCGTTACTCGATCCATGCGTTATTGGAATAGGTCTCGCTGCGTAGTTGGGGGTAGGCATTCCATGATCGGGTGGCGATGTCTGCCCAGCCCACTGCCGCTTGGGTCCCTAGACCGGTGAGGTCTGAGAGGAGCCGGATGGGCAGCTGCCCGGCGAGATTGGTCAGGGCTGGTCCGCGTAATTGCCTGGAGTCGATTCCGACTGGGGCGAGTCCGAGACTGAGGGATGATGTGCTGATTCGGCAAGCAGGTGTGAGGACCCGAACCAAAGCCGCGTTTCGGTGCCCTCCGTGGTGATCTTGTCGTTGGTAAGGGTGGTGATGCGTGTGAGTCGTTGGGCGTAAAGCCCCACGAAAAGGCCTAATCGTCTTGAGTGGACAATCGCAGGCGCTCCCGTTTAACCGTCAGTAGCACCGAAGAACCCCGCACTGTTCCCGGCGCGGGGTTCTTCGTTACTGGAACAGTTCCGAGTTTTATCTGGCCCTACCTAACCACCGGGACAAATGACTTGCTGCCTCGATGGCCCGCCGCGTGGGCGGTGCAGTCCGTGGCTTAGATGCTCTACGAGATCTCCATAACTAGGACGCCGTACCAGGTCAATTCCATACCGTGATGACATAGTTCCAGCCCCAGTTAACGTTTGTTCTGAAGCAGCCGCTGGCACTGATCCGCTTGTTGGGCCATTGGCGCTGGGCCCAAAGGTAGCGGGTCCAGTGATCGTTCTTGCAGTTCTCCAGGCTGTACCGGTACGGGCCGCCAACCTCCTGGTAGCAGACGGAACCGGACCAGCACGAGGCTGCCGATGCCGCCGGGGCAGCAGCCACGCCGAACCCCGTTGTAACCATGGCGGTCGCGAGGAGCAACCCGACCTTCTTCTTGATGTTCACTACTGGTACCCCCAGGTCAGTGAGACTTCCGTCCGAGTCTCGTCTGACTGACCTTATCGCCTTTTATCTCACGAGGGTCGGAGGGAAGATCGATGCTCTGTAGGGCTCGCACCCCTTCGGGCGCCCGCTTCGCGGCCGGCTGTTGGGTCCAGTCCCCACGTCGCAGAGCTCCGCGATGCCTGGCCCTTTTTGTCTACGACGATGCTCCTATAGTCGTCAAACGACCATTGAGGTCTCCCATGGATCCCGGGCTAAAGAAACCGCCTTGACACAGGTTCCGGTCTGCAGGGTGGACATGTAGCGCTGAGAATCTTCGATGTCATCTTGGCACCGTTTCGGACCCTTCACCTGCAAGTGCTTGTTGCACTACAGCGAATCGGTGTCTCCGGCCTTTTTCCGGATAACAAGCTCACTCTGACCGGCTTCAGCTATTGAGTCGCGGATTGCATTCCTTACTGCGCGATATATAACGCCATAAAGGCAGTATAGAAATATGGCAGTAAAAATTACAACCAAGAACGTCAGTAGGGTTTGATCCACTTTTAAAGTGCTCCATATATTGGTTGTGATGACTTCCTCAGCACGTCGCCTTGGTTTGAGTAACCAACGCTAAGTGCGCCGAAACCTGCCGAGACAGACACAACACTGCCGCCACGGTTGGCCTCATAAGCGAAGGCGATACCAACTTGAGCCGGACCGCCAACTGTGCAGTTCGCCGCGTTCAAAGTCGACGTTACGCACCCATTATCAGTCAGATTCGCGAATCCAGAGGTTCCATCGTGGATGTTCCAGATTGGCGCCTTTGATGAAACACCTGCATCTCTAAGGGTGGCGCGGTTGGTGACGGAACCATCCCACATGCCGGTGTTGGCCGCCAGGTTTCCGTGCCTAACGCAGTCGGGGTAGCTGAACTGAAGTGACGCGATGTCTTCCGGAGCCGCTTGGCCCACGAAGTCGTCCCTCCAGTCCCACTGGCCATAGACCGTCAGCTGGCGGCTGCCTTGCGCCAGCGGCACGTATGTGACGTAGACATCAAAGGCATCTGAAGGAAAGGCGGCCCGAGTCAAGCCCGAGTGCTTGCCGTCCAGGACCGCTTGCGCGTGCTCCGGGGTCACTTCTCCATCACCGTTGATGGAGACACGCGTCCCCTGTCCTGTGAGCCTCTTCGAGAGACGATCAAGCCCCACGATATCGCGAGGTTTCTTTGCTACATACTGGTCAAAGTTGCGCTTCTATCTCAGCGTTAGAAAGCGTCTTTTTCGCATCTGCGCTAGCGGGTTGAGCTGAAAGTCCCGCAAGAAGAGCGGCGCATGCGGCAATAGCGAACTTTTTACTTAGTTTCCCCAATTTTCCCCCATATAAAAAATACTTAAGCGCAACAAGCGTAAACGGTATATGTGACAGTTTGCAAGCTGAATCGGCCAGCCGATTTTGAGGTCTATTAATTGCAGATAAAAACCGGGATAAAGAAAATCAATGATCCTAACCGGAAGTGTTGCAAAATTGCCAGTCAAAGCTAGCTGACCATATCGGTCGTCCCACCGTTCGTGCAGGTTCCCCTACTGTTGAGGGGTGGGGGACGAACAATTGATGAGGAGAAACGGCCGGGTGGCGGTACCCAACGCCAAGATCTATTGGGAGGCCACCGGGGAACCGGGTGGCCTCCCAGCATCGCCGTCCATCACGGTCCGGGCTCAAAGGGCCCGGTGTGGGCGCACAACACGCACGTTGGCGACGCCCGAGCCACGGATATGGCCCAGGGCGGAATGGACAACATCGGGCAACTGATGCGCCAGCGTCATCCGGGGAGGTCTTCCGCGATCGGCGTTGTCTATGATCGGGGCCATGAGGGCGGCAACTACGTTCCCACCCGCATGGCGGGCCGGTACGACGCCCTGCTCTGGATCCCGGAGGCCACGGCCCTCCGTCCCCTCCACCACGAGCAGCGGCCGGGTGAGCCCGAGCTCGAGACCGAGCCCACGGGCTTCTGAGGGGAAGTTACGCCCCGGCAGGCACCGCTGCAGGTTTCCGGCCCAGCTCGGCGGTCCGCTTCACCGACCACCACAGCAGCACCACCAGGAGCACGTTGCGCGTGGTGAGGATGGCCGCCATGACCGGGTGCGCGTGGATCAGCGGGGTGTAGAACAGCGGGTAGATCACGAACGTGGTCATGGCGATGCCCATCAGCAGCGCCGCGGGGACCTTCCACCGTTCCCAGTCGTGGGTGAGCCCGGCGATAATCACCGGCGCCAGCCAGATGATGAACTGCGGGGAGCCCACCTTGTTGAACACAATGAACGCGGTGACCATCATTAGGGAGCCCTCGAGGAAGAGTTCCTCCCGTTCGGCGCCGCGGTTCAGGGCACGGACCAGCAGGACGGCGGCAATGACGGCCGCCAGGATCAGCAGCGGCTGCATCAGGAAAGCCGCCACACCGGCGCCGGGGCCGTAAACCTCGGTGGAGTTGATGGCGGTGTTGTCCGCCATCTTCGAGCCCGCAATGTTGAAGACGCTCAGCCATACCCACGGCGTGGAGAAGGTGGCTTCCAGCTGCATGCCGCGCTCGCCCTGGTTGGTGAGGAAGTCCATGATGTGCGGCAGCCCGCCGGACAGCCAGGTGCCCAGCGCCACAACCGCCGTCACCGCCACCCCGGAAAGGAGTATGTGGATCCGCTTCCGGCTGGCGATCACAATGGGCACGAGGACGGCCGCCGGCCACACCTTGATCCAGGTGGCAATGCTGAGCAGGACGCCGGCCACCACCGGCCGCTGAGCCGCATACAGCAGGGCGATGAGCACGATGGGGGCGGTGATGCCTTCAACGCGGGCGAAGCTGAGGTAACCCATGAAGACCGTGAAGAACAGCCACCACCAGGCCGGGGCGATGCCGCCCGCCTTGCGCGGTCCGCGGGTAAGGAAAGCGAGTCCGACGGCATTGAGGGCTGCGATGATCAGGAACCACACCAGGAGGTACAGGTCCGGCCCGGCGATGTTGGCCAGGAAAATGGGGATCTGCGCCAGCACGGGGTAAACCCAGGGACTGATCTTCCCGTCGAGATCCCCGGGGTTGTAGCCGTCCATGGCCCACTGGCGGTACTGCTCTGTGTCGCTGAACGTGTCGCCGTGCAGGAAGAAGGACGCCATCCAGCCTAGGAAGTACAGGTGGACGACGGCGAATCCCCACCACACGCTGGAAGGGCGGGCGAACCAGTCCACCACCTTGGCGGGCAGGACTTTGCTGCGGACGGTGACCAGGCGGTCGAAGAACCTCGTGGAAATCTCAGGACTCCTTGAGCGCGGGGGCGGCAGCGGGCGCCTTCTTGCCCAGCAGGTAGAGGCGCCGGACGCTCCAGAGGAACAGGATCACCAGGAGGACGTTCCGGATGGTCAGCACCAGGGCCATCCACGGGTTGTTGTGGCTGAGGGCGTCGTAGAACAGGGGGTAGATGAAGTAGGTTGCCACGGCAATGACGATCAGCATGGCGGCCGGGACCCGCCAATCACGCCAGCTATGGGCGAGCCCTACGGCGACGGCCGGGGCGAGCCACACCATGAACTGCGGGGAGCCCACCTTGTTGAACACGACGAACGCGGTGGCCAGGGTCAGGGCGCCGGCGAGGAGCAGTTCGGTGCGGTCAATGCCGCCGTTGAGCCGGCCTTTGTGCTGTTTCCCGTTGTGGAGTGCCCAGAACGTTAGGCCGGCCACCAACAGTGCGGCCAGGATCAGGAGTGGCTGCATCAGCACCGACATCAGTGCGGTGCCGGGGCCGTCCACCTGCATGGAGTTGATATCCGTGTTCATGTACATGCGGGAGTCGCCGATGTTCAGGACGGACAGCCAGAGCCAGGGCGTGGTGAAGGTGGCCTCCAGTTGCATGCCGCGGTCACCCTGCTGGGTGAGGAAGTTCAAAAGCTTGGGGACGCTGCCCACCGCAGCGGCCAGCGCGACGACCCCCGCCGTCGTCGCAAGTCCGGCGAGCACCACCAGGACGCGGTTTTTTACGACGGCGAACAGGGCCAGCATGACGGCGGCGGGCCAGACCTTCACCCAGGTGCCGATGGCGAGCAGGACGGAGGCGATGAACGGCCGGCCGACGCCATAGGCCAGGGCCACCAGGACCAGCGGGGCGGTGAGGCCGTCCACGCGGGCGAATCCCAGCCAGCCCATGAGGAACGTGAACACCAGCCACCACCAGCCGGCGGGGATGGCCTGGCGGTCCCTGCCGCGGTTGGTGAGTTTCAGCAGGGCCCAGCCGTTCAGGACTGTGGTCATGAGGACCCACAGGAAGAAGAACGGACCGGGGCCGGCGATGCCTGCGATGGCCATGGGGATCAGCGCAAGGATCGGGTAGACCCAGGGGCTGGGCCCGCCGGTGAGGTTCGCGTCGTTGAACCCCGCCATGGCCCAGTCGCGGTAGATGAAGGTATCGCTGAAGGCCTCACCGCGAAGCGAGAGGGATGCGGCGAAGACCAGGAAAACCAGGTGCACCACGATGAAACCGGCCAGCAGCCCGCGGCCGGTGTTCAGCCGGGTCCGGGCAGGCGCAGGAAGGATGACGTTGCGGATCCGGGTGAGATTGCCGAAGATAGCGTCCGTGGAAATGGCAGGATCCTTGTCGGTTCGTGGCGCACGCAAGTTGCCGCACTGGCGGCGTGGGTTCTGCGGCGTGGCCGGTGTTCAGGGTTTCGGAGCCGTCCGGAAACAGCCCCCACTCTGTTCCAACTCTAATTCACGCCTCTGGGGGCCAGTAATTGGCAGGAGCGGGGAAAGCGGTATCCACCCCTGACCTGCTGCGTTTATCTAAAGTTGCTGGCGTGTGAAGCGTAGGGGAGCATGGACCGCGGGGCACCGAGGTGCCTTACTTCACCTGCAGCCCTGGGGAGCGCAGGGTGCGAGTTCCCCCATCCACCGATCCACGAAGGCCTGCCCCAATGAACTTTCCGCTGACCGTTACTGTTGCCGACCGCGAAAGCATGGACAGTGAGCTCGACGCCGCTGTCACCGCCGCGAAAGCCTATGCCCTCGCCGGACAGCGGCACGGCATCCTGGTCACCCGTCTCGGTGTGGACAAGTTCACGGTGGACCTGAGTGAGGCCGTTCCTTTCGGCTTCACCCGCGAACACCAGGCCTGGTGACCCGGCCGGGCAGGTTTTCGTAACCGGTCCTGCAGCCGCCCGGCGTTGCCGGGATTGCTTCCGGCACCCTTTGTGCCCCGCTGCCGCCATGGCCCGGTTCCGGTGCGGCTTGAAGGGTTAGGCAACCGTGACCTTAAGGTCGTTCCTTCCCGGTGCAACGCCCACTACTGTCGACAGCACCATCGGGGACGACGGAAGAGGCACGATGAGCATCGACATCGAAATTGGTACAAGCCTCAGCAATGAGGACGCAGCGCACTTTGCGGCCACAACGGAAGCAATCACCTCAGCGATGCAGAGGGTGCGCGAAAGTCACGCGGCGTACAGCTGGGTGTGGACGGACGAGATCCGCTGCCGCGGCTGCAACGCGAGCCTGGACATCCCGCTGCTCGCCAGCACGAACCTGAGCGCCGACAAAGCCTTCCAGGCACATCAGTCCGCCCAGCTCGACGCCCTCCTGGCTGCCGGCGGACATCTGCGCGGGAAAGCCGGTTAGCGGTACCAGCCTACCGAACGGTCGTAGCTGGACACCAGTGCTCCCGTGCCTGGTGCGCCGTCTCCGCCCGCGGGGAAGTAGATGGCCCCAAACTCGGCGCCTTGGGATTCGATCCGTGTGCGTGCCCAGGCCTTGGCGTCGTCGATGTCCTTCTCCGGGATACTTTCGCGGGTGCTGTTTCCGGCGCTGAGATGGATGTCCAGCTGGTACTGACCTGACTGGGAGGCTCCGGCATGGTGGCCAGGATCCCGCTCATCGCGCCTGCTGACCATCACCTGCGCCAAGGCGTGCAGGACGGACGGGTCCCTGGCGGCACTGCCATGCTGCTGTTGCTCCATCCGCAGCGCTGAAACCACGCTCTCCACGGTGTCCCCGTCGCTGACCACGTATGAAGCTCCGGTGACGTCCGCCTCCGAGCCCCCAACGCTTTTCAAGTACTGCATAAATTGCTCGGAGCTGGACTGTCTGGAGTTCATGCACCCTCCCTGAGGGCTATTCGCGGCGAGTGCCGACCTTCCCCACACTAGACCCATACGGGTCGCCCAGGTCCGTGCCAGGGGCAATAGTTTGGCGGAACGAGAATTGAGCGGATCGCTCCTTCCATTTCCAATATATCTCCGGGTGCGGGGCTTGCGGCAAGGCCGGGCCGGGGGCGCACAATCGCAGTGCCCGCAACCTGGAGAACGGAGCCGGAGCAATGCGTGATCATGCAGCGGTAATAGTCGGCGGAGGCCCTACCGGGCTGATGCTGGCCGGCGAACTGGCGTTGGCGGGAGTTGATGCTGCCATCGTGGAGCGGCGTCCCAACCAGGAACTCGCGGGTGCACGTGCGGGCGGCCTGCACGCACGAACCCTTGAGGTCCTGGACCAGCGGGGCATTGCCGGCCGCTTCCTCGCCGAGGGTCAGGTGGCGCAGGTGGCCGGCTTCGCGGGAACGCGCCTCGACATCAGCGATTTTCCCACCCGGCATCCCTACGGGCTTGGTTTGTGGCAGAACCATATCGAACGCATCCTTGCCGGCTGGGTGGCGGAGCTGGCCGTCACGTTCTACCGCGGACACGAGGTGACCGGACTCGTGGAGGAAGGCGCCGCCGTCGGCGTCCAACTCCAGGACGGCAGGAGGTTGCGTGGCGGCTACGTTGTGGGGTGCGACGGCGGCCACAGCCTCGTGCGCAAAGCGGCGGGCATCGGGTTCCCCGGCTGGGATCCCACCACCAGCGCGCTGATCGCGGAGGTGGAGATGACGGACCAGCCGGAGTTTGGCGTGCACCAGAACGCTTTGGGCATCCACTCGTTTGGCCGCAGGGAGTACCAGGTTGTAGACGGCAGGGTGGTCTACGCGGACAGCGGGCCCGTGGCGGTGATGGTAACCGAGGGGCACGTCGGGCCTGCTACGGAACCATCACTGGATGATCTCAAAGCAGCACTGACGGCTGCGTGCGGAACGGATTATGGAGTCCACAGCCCCACCTGGATTTCGCGGTTCACGGACATGACCCGGCAGGCCAACGAGTACCGCAAGGGGCGGATCCTGCTGGCCGGCGACGCTGCCCACGTCCACTCTCCGGACGGCGGCCAGGGCCTGAACCTGGGTGTGCAGGACGCAGTGAATCTCGGCTGGAAGCTGGGGCGGGTAATCAACGGGACGGCCCCGGACGCGCTGCTGGATACCTACCGTTCCGAGCGCCACCCTGTGGCCGCCCGGGTGCTGCGCAACACCATGGCCCAGGTTGCGCTCCGCCGCCCGGACCCCCGCACCAGGGCGGCAGGTGAGGTGGTCTCCGAGCTCCTGGGCATGGAAGAACCCCGCCGGCGTTTCGCCGCGATGCAGTCCGGTCTTGACGTCCATTACGATCTCGGCGAGGGCCATCCGCTGCTGGGACGCCGGATGCCCGACGTCGACCTTGATACCCGGGAAGGACCCAGCACGGTCTATTCGCACCTCCATGATGCCCGGCCGGTGCTGATGAACTTCGGGGAGCGGGGGTCGCTCGGCAAGGTCCCGCGGCCGTCACAGGTGAAGTTGGTGGATGCGCGGTACGGCGGACCCTGGGAGTTGCCGGTGCTTGGGCACGTCCGTGCACCCGAGGCAGTCCTGGTCCGCCCCGACGGGTATGTGGCATGGGTGGGGGACGTTAGCGGCGACGGCCTTAAGGACGCGCTGGCCTGGTGGTCGGCCGGCCAGTAGTGGTGCCGGCGGCGCGGGCGGTCAGGTTGACTCCTGCCGCGTTGAGGTGCCGGGCTCGCCTGGTGACCCGTTCCGGCCCGCCTTCGCCAGCGTGAAAATCCCGTAGTGCATTGCGCCGGTGCGGTAGGCCAGGATCAGGCGGGGGATGCTCAAAACGAAAATGCGATTGCGTGCGCCAAGGGCGAGGCGGCGGGTCTCGCGGTCCACCAGCAGGGCCTTCACCAGGCGACGGGCGCAGATCGGCCAGGTGCGCGCGACGCGGCGGCTGGCATCCTCATAGCCAGTGATCACAAAGCCCGCCGCCGTGGCCATCGCCTCATACTCCTCGCGCGTGCCCATCGAGGGCAGGCGCCCTTCGCGGCAGATCGGCTCAAGCAGGTGGCGGACCTTCCAGCGGCCGGCATCAGTCCCGGCGAGCCACGCGCAGACGACGAAACGGCCGCCGGGGGACAGCACGCGGTGCGCCTCGGCGAAGAACCTGGGTTTGTCCACCATGTGCTCGCTCGACTCGATCGCCCACGCGGCACTGGCTGAGGCGTCGGGCAGCCCGTTGGCCAGCCAGTCGCGGAGACGGATGTCCACGTGGGGCACAGGACGCGCGGCGGCATAGTGGGCCTGCTCGGCGGACAGCGTGAAGCCGGTAACGCGCGCTCCGCGGGCCAGAGCCAGCCGCCTTGCGGTGGAGCCGTAGCCGCAGCCGATGTCGACGCACGCCTCGTCCGGCATAAGGCGCAGCCGGTCGCCGACGGTGTCCGCCAGCGCCTCGACGGCCTCGGCGGGCGTCTCGCGACCCGTTGCCCACAGGCCGTGATGGACATGCTCACCCCACACCCGGCGATAAATCGGATCGAGCTCGTCGTAGTGATCCGCCACCGCCGCGGCGTTCTGGGAAATTTCGGGGACGATCACGCCATCACAGTACAACGCCGGCGGATTCCGCCGCGGTTCCGGGCGCCTAGTACACGGAGCCCTCAAGCAGTTCGGACAGCCTGCGGGCGGCGCGCCGAAGCTCCGGCACATTGGCCTTGATTTTTTCTTCGGTCGTCGCCTCTGCCGGGCAGTTCAGCGCCATGGCCTCGTTGGCGCGGCCGGCCCTGTTGGTCAGGGCAACCCCGACGGAGAGGACGCCCACGACGCGCTCGTTCGCGGAGTACGCGTAGTCCAAGCCTGGCGCGGGCAGCCGCGACCGCAGCTCCTCAACCGTGAATCCCGGCTCCTCATGGCCGGCGGCGATCGCGGCTGCCACGACCTGTTCGAGCTCTGCGTCAGAGGCGTCCGCAATCAGGATCTTCCCTGCCGCGCCGCGGGTCAATGGCAGACGTTTACCCAGGGGAAGGTCGTACTGCATGGGCGCTTCTCCTTGAACCCGTGCCACCAGGATTCGCTCGTTCCCGAGCCGGGTATGGAGGGACACGGACATTCCGGTCTGCGTTGCCAGCTGAGGTCCTTCAGCGTCTGGTAGGGGCTGTCCGGTAGCACCACCGGGCTCCAGACCGGTGAACACTTCGCCATGGCCCAGATCCAGGAAAGCACCGGCTCCGAATTCGCCCCCGTGCACTTCTCGGAGGGGGCTTCGGCTTCCAGCCCCTGGGCCGCCAGGTCATCGACCCCACCGTCATCGCAGTGCATTTCCCCCGCCCCGAGAGGGGCGTGGTGGAGCGCCTCGCCAAGCTGCCCGCCGCCAACATCGGCGACGCCATGGACCGGCTCGGCGTCGCCGACTCCGCGATCCAGGCCATCTGGCCGGGTGCCCTCCTGGCCGGCCCCGCCTTTACGGTGTGGACCAGGCCCGGGGACAACCAGGGAATCCACAGGGCCCTTGAGCTGGCCCGCCCCGGTGACGTGCTGGTTGTTGCCGGCGGAGGCGATTCGTCCCGCGCCCTGTTGGGGGAGCTCATCGGTGAGCGTGCCATCAACCTTGGCATCGCGGGCTTCGCGCTGGACGGGGCAGCGCGCGACGCCGACGCGCTGCGTGAGATAGGCATGCCCGTCTTCGCCCGGGCTACTTCCCCCGCCGGTCCCTACAAGAACGGTCCGTTCCGCCTGGGGACGCCCCTCGCCTTCGGCGGAGTCCCCGTCCTGCCCGGTGACGTGGTCATCGGCGACTCCGACGGCGTCGTGGTGGTCCCGCGGGAGCAGGCGGCCGCCGTCGCGGATGCCGCGGAAGCGGTCTTCGCCGATGAAACGAACCGCCGCCAGGCCATCGTCGCAGCCCGCGGCTAAACCAAGAGAGACAGAGAAAACCATGACAGCGGTAACCGTTATTGGCCTCGGCGAAGCCGGAGCCACCTACGCCGCGGCACTCCACGCCGCCGGCCACAAGGTCACGGGATTCGATCCCGTTGCCCCCGCCACTCCTGCCGGCATCACCCGGGCCGCCACCGCAGCAGAAGCCTGTGCCGGCGCGGACATCGTCCTGGTGATGACGGGCGCCGCCGCCGCACGCAGCGTTGCCGCGGAGTGCCTTCCGGTCCTCGGTCCCGGCAGCTGCTACGCAGACTTCACCTCGTCCTCGCCCGGAACCATGCAGGAACTCGGGCGGCTGCCCGGCAACGCCGACTTCGCCGACGTCGCCATCCTGGGTCCCGTGTCGGCATTGGGGGAGAAAACGCCCCTCATGGCCAGCGGGCCAGGTGCCCGGGCTGTCGCCGACCTGCTCGGCCCGCTGGGCGTCGACGTCGAAATCGCCGAAGGGGAACCGGGGGCGGCCATGGCCCATAAGCTTCTTCGCAGCGTCCTGATGAAGGGCCTGGCTTCCGTGGTGGTGGAGGCCGTGACCGCGGGCCGCGCCGCCGGACTCGAGGATTGGATCCGGGCCCAGATCGCGAGCCAGTTGGCCGGCAACGGGCAGGCCGTGATTGACCGGTTCCTCACCGGCACTGCCAAGCACGCAGTACGCCGCTCGAAGGAGATGCAGGATACCGCCAGCTACCTGGGCGACCTCGGCGTACCGGCCGAGATGACGACCGCCTCTGCCGCTGCCCTGGCCCGGATGGCCCAGGAACCAGCGCCGGCCTTGCGCTGACCGCAGAGTCGGGGACAATCAGGAGCGGATATTTCGTGACCGACCACATCACCGGCGTCCCGCCGTCAGGAGCAGCAGCATGATCGGCATCTGGGCCCTCGCCGCCTACCTTGCCGTCATCCTGCTGTGGACCACCGTGTTCAGGCGCAGCGTGGGGGAGGCGATGATCCTCGGGTTCCTGGCCGTGCTTCCCTTCACGGGGGCGGCAGCGGCGCAGACCGGCTGGGATTCGCTGTACGCGGCAATCACCGATGACATTGTCTACGCCACCATGGCCTTCGTGTTCATGGGCTACCTGCTGGACAGAACCGGGGTCCTGGACCGGCTGATCGACCTGCTCAACTCCCTGATCGGCGGGGTCAAGGGCGGTCCGGCCTGGGTATCCACCGTGGCATCGGCGGGGCTGGGGAGCGTGGTCCACAACCAGGCCGCCATTGCCGCCACGGTGGGATCGGTGACCATCCCGTGGATGGAAAAGTCGCGGCTGGACAAGCCCTCGGCGGCGACGCTCGTGGCGGGCAACGCCGGCATGGGCATCACCTTTCCGTTCAGCGCCTCCATGTTCGTCCTGGTCGGTTCGGCCACCGTGGGGCCGCTGCTGGACATCAACGCCCTGGTCCTCCCGCTGCTGTTCGGCGGCCTCTGGTGCTTCCTGCACCGGCTGGTTGTCACCTGGCTGCTGGTCCGCAAGAGCGGCATGGCCCCGCTCAATGCCGCGCACCGGCTGCCCGTCCGGGCGGCGTTCGGCCGCGGCTGGGCCACGCTTCTGCTGTTTGTTGTGGTGGCCATCCCGCTGGTTGTCACCTCCGGCGCCATCGCCGAGGGGCTTTCGGGCTGGACCGGGGCGGATGTCACCAAGGCCGTCAGCGTCATCGTTTGGATTCCGGTGGTGCTGATCATCACCGGCCTCCTGCTGGGCCGGAAGAAGCTCCCCGCCGGCAGCCGGGAGTGGTGGGCGCTCCTGCAGGACTCCGCGCCCCGCTTCGGGATCGTGGGCGTCACCGTGGTGTTCGCGTTTGCCGGCGCCAACGCCCTGGCTGCCACCGGACTTCCCCGGCAGATGACCGAACTGCTCAACGGGATGAACCTGCCGCTGTGGCTCCTGGCCATCCTGATCGGCCTGATTGTCATCGCAGTGGCCGCGCCGCTGTCCGCGACGGCCACCATGGCCGCCGTCGGAACCGTCGGCGTGGCTGCCCTGGTGGCGGCCGGCGTCCCCGCGACCACCGCAGCCGTGGCCGTCCTGGTCTTTTCGTCCTGCGAGGCGGCGGTCCCGCCGGGCGGCGCCCCGCTGTACGTGGCGTGCGGCATCGCGGACGTGGACCCGGTCACCACGTTCCTCCGGCTGTTCACCCACTATGCCCTGCCGCTGCTGGGCATCGGCGTCCTGATCATCCTCGGCATCCTCCCCACTTTAAGGAATCCACCATGCACACCATCCGAAGGGCCGTCGAAGTCCTCTTCGTCCTGACCCTGGCAGCGCTGCTGGCCGGCGGCATGGTGTTCGTCGCCGGCCAGGCGATCGCCCTGGTGGCCGGCAAGGGCGATTGGCTCACATTGCTCAACGACACCATCAAGGCGCCCATGTGCATCGCGGCCTCCCTCTGCGCCGTGGCCGGGTTCCTGCTCAGCTACAAGCGCCGCCAGGACCAGGAACAGCCGCAGGAAGCGGAGGCGCGATGAATCCCGGAGAGGGGACCTACCCGTCCTTCGCGGATTTGCTCGAGCGTGAGGGGGCCTTGGCCGGAACCTCCTGGGGCCTCTTCCCGGACCCCACCCGGGGGACGCCGTCGTTCATTACTCCCCAGGCGGTGCTGGCGGCACGCACCTGCATCCGCACGGGCATGGCCTTTGGCCTGGACTATCCGGCGGATGCCTTTGATCCCGGCATGTCCCTCAAACGCGGCGCGCCCCGGCACACCATCTACTCCTCGCACCCGGCCCACCGCGACGACTTCCTGGACGGGTACTACCTGCAGGGATCCAGCCAGGTCGACGGGCTGCGGCACCGCCGGGCGGACGACGCCGGGTTCTACAACGGCACGCCGGACGAGCGAATCACCGAGGGCACCGCGGACCTGGGGATCCAGGAATGGGCGGACCATCCCATCGTGGGCAGGGGAGTCCTGGTGGACCTGGCCGGGTACCGGGCCGGGCAGGGCGCTCCAATTGACCATGCCTCCGGGGAACCCCTGGGCCTTGACCTGATCGAGGGGGCGATGGCCGCCCAGTCCGTGGACCTCCGGCAGGGCGACATCCTGATGCTGCATACGGGCTGGTGCGAATGGTTCCTTGGCCTGCAGCCGGAGGAGAAGCAGCGGATGCGGGACAGCAGGCGCGCCACGGGGATTGCACAGTCCGAGGAGTTCGTCGCCTGGGCCTGGGACCACCGGCTGGCGCTCCTCGCGGCGGACAACTTCGCCGTCGAATGCCTGCCCGCCGTGCCCGCAAGCCCTTACCGTGAGTCAGCGCCGAGCGACCACGGCATGATGCACCAGCAGCTCCTGGCCAAACTTGGCATGCCCCTGGGTGAACTGTGGCGGCTGGGTCCCCTCGCCCGGCATATGAGGAGTGCCGGCCAATGGGACGCCTTCATCACCATCAAGCCGCTGAACATCACCGGCGGGACCGGGTCGCCTGCGAACGCCACAGCACTGGTGTAAGGCGGCCACTGGCGCGACGGCGGGCTCCCTCAGAACTCGGTCCTAATTTGTATACATGTATGCATTTACGGCTAAAGTGGCTGTGGAGGTAACAACATGCCTGGTGCAACCACCCGCAACACCGGAGCGGATTTCGTCTACGACGAGCTGAAGCGGCAGATCATCAGCCTGGAGCTGAAGCCCGGGGAACGGGTTTACGAACCAAAGATGGCGTCTGCACTGCAGGTGAGCCGGACGCCGCTGCGGGAAGCCATCCGGCGGCTGGTCTCGGAGAGCCTCCTGGAACAGCAGCCCACCGGCGGCGTGGTGGTGCCTGCGCTGGACGAGGCAGCAATTTCCGAGCTGTACGAAGTCCGCGCGGCCATGGAATCACTCATGGCGCGGAACGCCTGCCTCAAAGCGACGCCGGCGGACATCGAGGCACTCGAAGGCATCCTGGAACGCAACGCTGCGATGGTTGGTTTCGCGGATGAGGCAATGAAGCAGGGGATGTCGCTGCACGGGAGGATCGCCGAGATCGCCGGCAATTCGTGGGCCCGGCGGTTCCATGACCAGGTCTCAAACCAGATGGAGCGGTACCGGCACTTCACCAACAGCACCCAGGAGCGAAGGGACCAGGCCCTGGCCCAGCACCGGACCCTGGTTGCCGCCGTGGCCGCCGGCAACCCGGACCAGGCTGCCAGGACGGCTTTCGAGCATGTCATGGGTGCCCGCGACGCGGCGGTCCGGGCCATGTCCGGCACCCCTGCATGATCGGCGAACTGGGGCGCCGGTCGACGGCGGCACTCCTGGTCCATTCCATGCTGATCCAGGCCCTGACCTTCCTGCTGCGGCCGGCCGCCACGTACCGTGCGCTGGAGCTGGACGTTCCCGGCTTCGCCCTGGGGCTCCTGGCGGCCAGCTATGCCGTCTTCCCACTGCTGCTCGCCGTCCCCACCGGTGGCCTGGTGGACCGCCTGGGTGAACGCCGCCTCATGGCGGCCGGAGCCGCCGTCGTCCTGGCCAGCGCGTCCTTCCTGCTGCTGTGGGGTACATCGATCGCCGCGCTGATCATCGGAACCGCCCTTCTTGGCGTCGGCCAGCTGACCTGCGTGGTGGGGCAGCAGGCGGTGGTGGCGAACAACGCCGCCTCGTCCCGGATGGATTCGGCGTTCGGATACCTCACCTTCGCGGCATCCCTGGGACAGGCGCTGGGTCCCCTGGCCATCGCCCTGGTGGGAGGGGCCGCCATCCGCCCGGACACCCAGGCGATCTTCCTCCTTTCGGTGTGCATGGGCCTGGTGCTCCTGGTGGCCACCTTCGGTATCTCGGCAACGGTCAGCGGCAGGAAGGGAAGGGCGGCTGCGGCGGGCGGCGGCAAAGGCAACGTTGCCGCGCTGCTGAAGACGCCCGGCGTGGCGCGGGCGCTCGCCACGTCCGCCACCGTCCTTGCCGTGGTGGACCTGACCATGGTCTATCTCCCGGTGCTTGGATCCGAACGCGGGCTCACGGCGGCAACCGTTGGCGCCCTGCTCGCCGTCCGCGCGGTGTTTTCCATGGTGTCCCGGATCCTGTTGGGGCACGTCTCCCGGAAGCTGGGGCGCAAGCGGCTGCTCGTGGCCAGCCTGGTGCTGTCCACCATCGCTTTGGCCGCCACGGCGGTTCCCATGCCGGTGCTTCTGCTCTTCGCGGTCATGGCCGTGCTCGGACTGGGCCTTGGCATTGGCCAGCCCCTCACCATGTCGTGGCTTTCGGCGCAGGCCCCCGCAGGGCAGCGCGGGCGTGCCCTTGCCCTCCGGCTCGCCGGGAACCGGGTGGGCCAGGTGGTGCTTCCCAGCGTTATCGGTGTGGCAGCGGCAGGAGTTGGCGCTGTGGGGGTTTTCCTCGCGTCAGCCGCCGCGGTGGGCGGGACCCTCCTGCTGCTCCGCGGCGTGCGCCTGGACTGACCGTGGTGCGTCCCCCGGGAGGTGCCGCACGGTTACGGCAGCCGCGACGGGCGGAGCAGGCTGGCCTCACCCGCCTGGGACGGGTCCAACGGCACGGGGCTGACAAGCACGGCAGGGCCACGGCGCAGCAGCCCACTTGAGAGGGCGCGGCACCGGATACCGCCGCGGCCCCGCATGGCCGGGTGGGCGCCGGGCGCCAGCATCTCGTTCATCCAGGCGCAGGGCTGGGCATGCCGGCCGCCGTGGAAAGCCACAGACTGCCCGCCCGACTCCAGCACAAAGTCCTGCCCCAGCAGGGGCACCAGGTGTGCGCCGCGGAGCACCACGTTCCGCCGGGCCAGGAGGGGATTGAACGGCTCTGCGCCCAGTTCGGCCGCGATGGCCTCCAGGGATTCGACGGCGAACAGGGTCACCGCGGCATCCATGTGCGCGGCCTTGCCGAAGAACCTGTCACCCACAATGCCCTTGCCCGCCACCACCTCGGCAGCATCGGCATCCGTGGTGGGCACGTCTGCGGCGCCGTCCCGCGCCCGGCCGAAGTAGGCGTGGGAGGGGGACACCAGCAGGTGCAGGATTTCGACGCCGTACCTGTACTCCTCCGTCATGCCGCGGGGGCACCGACGTAGGCGGCCAGGTGCTTGCCGGTGAGTGTCGGGGAGCCGGCCACCAGTTCAGCCGGCGTGCCCTCGAAAACGATCCGGCCGCCGTCGTGCCCTGCTCCCGGGCCAAGGTCGATGATCCAGTCCGCGTGGGCCATCACGGCCTGGTGGTGCTCGATCACGATCACGGACTTGCCCGACTCAACCAGCCGGTCCAGCAGGCCCAGCAGGTTCTCCACATCGGCCAGGTGCAGGCCGGTGGTGGGCTCGTCCAGGACGTACACGTCGCCCTTCTCGGCCATCTGGGTGGCGAGCTTGAGCCGCTGGCGCTCGCCGCCGGAAAGCGTGGTGAGCGGCTGGCCCAGGCTGAGGTAGCCCAGGCCGACATCCTCAAGCCGCGCCAGGATGGTCCGCGCGGCCGGCGTCTTGGCCTCACCTTCGGCAAAGAACGCTGCGGCTTCGGTCACGGACATGGCGAGGACCTCGGTGATGTTCCTCCCGCCCACCGTGTATTCCAGCACGGCGGCCTGGAAGCGGCGGCCCTCGCAGTCCTCGCAGGGTGACTCCACGGTGGCCATCACGCCGAGTTCGGTGAAAATGACGCCCGCGCCGTTGCAGGTGGGGCAGGCGCCCTCGGAGTTTGAGCTGAACAGTGCCGGCTTCACGCCGTTGACCTTGGCGAACGTCTTGCGGATGGGCTCCAGCAGCCCGGTGTAGGTGGCCGGGTTGCTGCGGCGCGAACCGCGGATGGCGCCCTGGTCGATCACCACCACGCCCTCGCGCTTGGCCACGGAACCGTGGATCAGGGAGCTCTTGCCCGAGCCGGCCACCCCGGTGACGACCGTCAGGACGCCCAGGGGAATATCGACGTCGACGTCCTGGAGGTTGTGCGTCGAGGCGCCGCGGACCTCCAGCACCCCGGACGCCTTCCGGGCGGCCTCCTTCAGGGCCGCGCGGTCCTCCAGATGGTGCCCGGTGATGGTGTCGCTGCTCCGCAGGCCCTCCACGGTGCCCTCGAAGCAGACCTCGCCGCCGTTGGTCCCGGCCCCGGGACCAAGGTCGACGACGTGGTCTGCGATGGTGATCATCTCCGGCTTGTGCTCCACCACCAGGACGGTGTTGCCTTTGTCCCGGAGCTGGAGCAGGAGCTGGTTCATCCGTTCGATGTCGTGCGGATGGAGGCCGATGGACGGCTCGTCGAAGACGTAGGTAACGTCCGTGAGCGAGGAGCCGAGGTGGCGGATCATTTTGGTGCGCTGGGCCTCGCCGCCGGACAGGGTGCCGGCCGGCCGGTCCAGGCTGAGGTATCCGAGGCCGATCTCCGAAAAGGAGTCGAGCAGGTGCTGGAGGCCCTTGAGCAGGGGAGCCACCGAGGGGTCCTTCACGTCCCGGACCCACCCGGCAAGGTCGCTGATCTGCATCTGGCACAGCTCGGCGATGTTCCTGCCGTTGATCCTGGAGGAGAGGGCCTGCTGGGTCAGCCGGGTCCCCTTGCACTCGGGGCAGGTCTGGAACGTGACGGCCCGCTCCACGAACCGGCGGACGTGCGGCTGCATGGCCTCGGGGTCCTTGGACAGCATGGACTTCTGGATCTTGGGGATGATCCCCTCGAAGGTCAGGTTGACGCCTTCCACCTTGATCTTGGTGGGCTCCACGTAGAGCATGGTGTCCAGCTGCTTGTTGGTGAATTTGGCGATGGGCTTGTCCATCGGCAGGCCCATGCCCTCGAACAATCGCCCGTACCACCCGTCCATGGAGTAGCCCGGAACTGTCAGCGCTCCCTCGTTCAGGGACTTGGTGTCGTCGTACAGTGCCGTGCGGTCAATGTCGCTGACGTTGCCCATGCCCTCGCAGCGCGGGCACATCCCGCCGAGGTAGACGGCATGGTTGACCACCGCCTTCTCCACCCGGCCGCCCTTGTCCGTGGACATGACGCCGCTGGCCTTCCGGGTGGGAACGTTAAAGGAGAACGCCGTGGGCGGGCCGGCGTACGGGGTGCCGAGCCGGCTGAAGAGGATGCGGAGCATGGCGTTGGCATCCGTGGCGGTGCCCACGGTGGACCGCGGGTTGGCGCCCATGCGCTCCTGGTCAACGATGATCGCGGTCGTCAGGCCTTCCAGGAAGTCCACCTCGGGGCGGGCCAGGTTCGGCATGAAGCCCTGGACAAACGCGCTGTAGGTCTCGTTGATCATGCGCTGCGATTCTGCGGCGATGGTGGCGAACACCAGGGAGCTCTTGCCCGAGCCGGACACCCCCGTAAACACCGTCAAGCGGCGCTTGGGCAGCTCAACGCTGATGTTCTTGAGGTTGTTCTCCCGCGCACCCTGCACCCGGATGAGATCGTGCGTGTCGGCGACGTGCAGCCCGTTGGCCTGGGTAGTGGTGCCGGTGTCCGTGCTCATCGGGTCTCCATCTGTTGGGCTGCGCTGATGTCCCTGCCGGGGGAGGCTGCGCCCGCAGCCTCCCCCGGCGTGGCTTGCTTCAATCCTTGCAGCCTACGGCTGCTGGTTGATCCGTACGGTATTCCCGGCCGGGTCGCGGAAGGCGCAGTCGCGGATGCCGTAGGGCTGGTCCACCGGTTCCTGCACGACGTCGGCCCCGCTCGCCTCCACCCTGGCGAAGGCGGCGTCGACATCCGGGGCGGAGAGGATGACGGTGGCGTAGGTGCCCTTGGCCATCATTTCGGTGATGGTGCGGCGTTCGTCGTCGGTGATGCCCGGATCCACGGCCGGCGGGTGGAGGACGATGGAAACGCCGGGCTGCCCGGCGGGGCCCACGGTGATCCAGCGCATGGCGCCGCGGCCCACATCGTTGCGGACCTCGAAGCCCAGGGCGTCACGGTAGAACGCCAGGGAAGCGTCGGGATCGGTGTGCGGAAGGAACGTTGAGGAGATGGTGATGTTGTCCATGGCAGTCATGCTAGTTGCGGTTCCGGAGCCGGCGCTTCTCGATTCCTGACCGGTCTGGTGACCTGCTTCGCCACGCACGCGGGGATGCCCGCCGTCGTGCTTTTTGCCTCCTGCTTGTAGGCGCTGGGCGGCATGCCCACCAGCTCACTGAAGCGGGTGCTGAAGGTGCCCAGCGAGGAACAGCCGACGGCGAAGCACACCTCCGTCACGGAAAGGTCACCCCGGCGCAGCAGCGCCATGGCCCGTTCGATCCGGCGGGTCATCAGGTAGCTGTACGGCGATTCCTGGTACGCGGCCTTGAACCTGCGGCTGAGGTGGCCGGCGGACATGTGGACACCGCGGGCCAGGGCCTCGACGTCCAAGGGCTGCGCGTACTCCCGGTCGATCCGGTCCTTGACCCGGCGCAGGAGCATCAACTCGCGCAGGTGGGGGTCGGTGGTCACCCTTCAGATGGTGCTACCTGGCGGGGGAGTTGTCCAGACTTTTGAAGGCGCGGACGCTGCGTAAAACGCCCCCTTTTTGCAGGGTATGATTATGCCGCCAGCCGGCATGAGGTCCTCGCCCGAACAGGGCTCGAGTCAACGCAGTGTTGGATGATGTCCGTTCAATGAGCAGTGGCATCCGGCGAAACCAAACCCCTTTTCATCACTGTCAAAGACCCTGCCCGGATACTGCGCGGGCAGCACCTGAAAGGACCCCATGGAACTGCTGTGGGAAATCGCCGGCTGGGCCGGCGCGGCTGCGATTCTCAGCGCGTACCTGGCCGTTTCCATGGGCTGGCTGAAGGCCGGCAAGGGATTCCAGACCGCGAACCTTGTTGGCGCGGTCGCCTTCATCATCAACGGCACCTTCCACGGCGCCTGGCCTTCCGTGGTGACGAATGTGGCCTGGTTCCTCATCTCCGCCGTGGCGCTTGTCCGGATGCGTCCCGAGAACAGCCCGGCGGCGGTGCCCGCGGATCCGCAGGTCCAGTTTCCGGGTGTCCCGGACACCACGGGCCAGATGGCCGTCGTCGAGGTCCTTACCGGTTCCATGCCAGTGGTCTCCATGCCCGCCGTCTCCATGCCTGCCATGGCTGACGGGCAGCGCCTGGCGCACTGACCGTCACATGATCCCGGTGGGCACCAGCAGTGCCCAGGCCAGCAGCGGCGCAGCCAGCACAACCCCGCCGGCGTAGATCATCAGCTGGCGGTAGACGCGCTGCCGGTCGTCCTCGCGGGCGTTGGCGACCACCAGCGCACCGTCGGTGGAGAACGGCGAAACATCCACCACGGTGGCCGCGATGGCCAGGGCGGCCACCGTTCCCGATGCGCTCAGCGTGCTGGTGGCCAGCAGCGGGCCGGCCATGGGAATGAACGCGGTCAGCAGCGCTGTGGAGGAGGCGAAGGCCGAGCCGACGCCGATGACGTAGCAAAGCACCAGGGCGATCAGAAGCGGGGCGCCCAGGGCAAGGGCCTGCTCGGCGAGGGTGTCGATGACGCCCACATGCTGGAGCAGCGAGACGTAGGTGATCATGCCCGCCACCAGCAGCACGGTGGACCAGGAGATGCCGCCGATGAAGGTCTGGTGTTCCTTGATATTGATCAGGGCCAGGAGGAGGCCGGCGGAGAGGGCCACGAAGCCGATCGGCATGTGGAAGCCCAGGGTGCACACCAGCATCACCACGATGAGCATCAGCGTGAGGATTTGCTGGCCGTGCGGACGGATGGTGCCGGGCGCAGGCATGCCGGTGTGGTGGCTGCCGGCGCCGTCGCGCAGTTTGCCCAGGAGTGCCAGCACCACGACGGTCAGGACCGAGAGGATGAGGTTGACGGCAAAGCTGGCAATGAACAGTGCACCCTGCGAAATGGGGAAGCCGTTTTCCTGGGCGATGTCGTGCACCAGCACCCCGGCCACGGACAACGGGGAAAAACCGCCCGCGTGGGCTCCGTTGATGATGAAGGCGCCCATCAGGACCGGGTGGATGCGCGATTCGTAGGCAAAGCCGATGGCCGCCGGCGCCAGGAGCGCGACGGCGGCCGGGGAGAAGGTTCCCAGCGCCGTGAGTGCGGCAGCCATGAGGAAGAACACCCAGGGAAGCATCAGCGTCCTGCCCCTGACGAGGCGCACGCAGGCCTGCACGATGACGTCGATGGTGCCGTTCCGCTGGGCCATGCTGAAGAAGTAGGTGACGCCGATAATCGTCAGCACGATGCTCGCGGGGAACTCCGCAAGGATCTCTTTGTCGGTCATGCCCAGCATGAAGTAGCCGACGCCAAAGGACGCAACCAGCCCCATCACCCCGATGTTCAGCGGCCACCGGGTCGCCACCACAAACATCACGACGAGGATGATGAGCGGGATGATCTGGACGGCGGTCATGGTCTGCTCCGGTTCCGTGGGGGCCGCCGGGCCGGGCAGGACCACCCCCAGTACGAAGGCAGCCAGACCCAGGACCGCGAGAGCGGCGAGTACCAGCAGAATACGGCGGCGGCGCCGGGGGCGCCCTGGCCGGTCTTCCGGGGTGTGCTCCACCGCGGGGGAAAGGGTTCGCTGCGGCGTGTTGCTCATGGTGGTTCTCCTCGGTGGTTGGCTCTACGCGTTCCTGGTTGCGGGCCGGCGGTAGACACGCAGGCCGTCACTGTGCAGGAACAGGGCGCGTCCTTTTCCTTCGTCCTGCTGGAGCCAGAGGAGGCTGCCGTCCAGGGCGAGCATGTCGATCCGTCCTGATGCGATGGGCCGCCCCTGGCGGTGGATTTCCACCTGGTCGCTTCGCGAAAGCTTGCACCAGTTGGGAACCGGTTCAGGAGAGAGGGGTGCGGCACCCCGTCCGACGGGCTGGGGACGGTTGTACAAGGTTTTCTCTTTCTCCTTGGTTGGGGGGTGTCCTTGCCGGACTGCCCTCGGAAAGTTCATGGGAGGAGGCAGGGTGACCGGTGGTCACCCTGCCTCCCTTGCGTGCTGTGGCGTCCCTGCGCCCGTCCTTCGGGCTACCTGTTGCGATGGAGTGCGGGAACGGCAGCACGCGGGCCGGACAAGAAGTCCGGCAGCCAGTGGGCTCCGGTCAGAGCTTGTCGGAGCGGACCGCCAGCACCGGGCAGGTGGCGTCGAGCAGGATCCTCTGGACGGTGCTTCCGAGGATGAGCTTTCCCACCATGGACCGGTGCCGAAGGCCGATCACGATCATGTCGACGTTGCGGTCCTGGGCGATCTGGATGACAGCATCCCCGGGATCAGACAGGACGGAGGATTCGATGGTCAGGCCCAGGCCGGCCTCGGCCAGCCGGGTTTCCAGCCCGCGCACTTCCTCCGGCTCCAGGTCGTGGTGGCCGCGGCCGATGTTCACAATCAGCAGGTCCGACTTCCTGAGGTGCGCTTCCTTGATTCCTTCTGACAGGGCTTCCCTGCCTTCTGAAGCAGGTGCATAGGCGACGAGTACCGTCATTTCTTTTCTCCAATGGCCAATGTGTGTGGCGGACGTCTAAACGAGGGTGTTGAACCAGCCCTGCGGCAGGTCGATCGGCAGCAGCGAGGGGAGTGCGAGGAGCACGAGGTACAGGACGCCTGTGTAGATCACGGCGACTTTCAGCCGCGCCCTTGCCACGACCAGCAGGAAGGCGGGGATGAAGATCGTTACCGCGATCAGGTACCCAAAGACGGCAGTCAGTGCGAGGAATCCGGTCATCCATGCGAACGTCTTGAACGCGAACCCTGCGTCAAGGGTCCAGCCTGCACCTTCGGTCCGTGCCCGGAGCCGGGTGCGGATCTCGGTGAACAACAGGATCCCGGAGAACACCAGGCCGCCGATACTCACCAGCTGCGGCACCAGCCGGGCTTCCGGCGAGAATGACGTGGACGATATCAGTGCCGCGGCGAAGGCCGCGGTGAAGATGCCTGCCGCAACGAGGGACCAGTTGGAGTTCTTCAGCGGAGCCTCGTCATCTTCGGGCTGTTCGTCCCTGTGGCCGTCGTCGAAGTTGGTCTTGCGGCGGGCGCGGATGAACTTGATGAAGGCCCAGATGATGGGGAGGACCAGAATTGCCAGGAACACCAGGACACCGGGACGCAGCATCCAGTCGAATCCTTCGTAGAGGCTGTCCGTCAGGAAGTAGTACCGCTCCAGCGGGATGGCCAGGACGAACCCGATCAGGAACGGTGCCCGTGGGAAGCCGGTGGACTTCAGGAGCCAGCCAAAGACGCCCAGGATGATCATGATCCAGAGGTCGCCGAGCTGGCCGCCTTCCTGGAAGGAGCCCAGGAGCATCACGGCCACCAGGCCTGCTGCCAGGACCGCGAAGGGAACCTTGGTGAGCTTGGCGAGCTGCTTGACGCTGAGGAAGCAGAACAGGGCGCCCAGGATCGAGGCGATCGCGAAGGACCACACGATCAGGTACATCAGGTCCAGGTGTTCGGTGATGATGGAGGGGCCCGGCTGGATGCCGTAGGTGAGGAGCATGCCCAGGAGCATCGCCGACGGGACACCGCCGGGGATACCAAACAGGAGGGTGGGGATCAGGTCTCCGGCTTCCACGGAGTTGTTGGCGCTTTCGGGGCCGACGATCCCGCGGGGGTCTCCCTTGCCGAACTTGCGCTTGTCCTTGGCCGTTGCGACGGCCTGGCCGTATGCCAGCCAGGTTCCGGCGGTGGCGCCGACGCCGGGCAGGACACCTGCCCAGATGCCGATGAGCGCTCCCCGGATCACCTGGGTCCAGTGGCTGAGCCATTCGCGGATGCCCCGGCCCCATCCCCCGCCCAGGCTGATGGTTTCCTTCTGTCCGCGGCGCTGGCTGGCACGTGAGGCGATTTCGGCCAGGCCGAAGATGCCCAGCGCCACGGCCACTAGTGACAGGCCGTCGCCCAGGAAGAGGCTGCCGAAGGTGAAACGCTCCTCGGCCGTGGTGGGCGAGGTTCCCACCATGCCCAGCACCAGGCCCAGGAGGCCTGCCGAGACGCCCTTGATGATGTTTCCCCGGGACAGTACGGCTGCCAGGGCGACGCCCAGGACGGTCAGCATAAAGAGCTCGGGGCTGGCGAAGGAGAGGACCAGCGGCCGGGCAAGGGGGATGGCCAGGGTCAGGCCGATGGCACCGATGATGCCGCCGGCCATGGAGGACAGGAACGCCAGGGTCAGGGCACGTGCGGCCTCGCCTTTCTTCGCCATCGAATAACCGTCGAGCATCGTGACGCTGGCGGAGGCGGAGCCTGGTGCCCCGAGCAGGACAGCGGAAACGGTGTCTGAGGTGTGCACGACGGCGAGGGCGCCGATGAGCAGGGCAAGCGCCTGGGGCGGTTCCATGCCGAACGTGATGGGCAGGAGGATGGCGACGGCGCCTGTTCCGCCGAGGCCCGGGATGAGTCCCATGACCAGGCCGGCCACGGTGCCGATCAGGAGCATGATGAGGAGGGAAGGATCAGCGAGGGATGCCAGCGCTGCCATTGCGGAGTCAAGCATGATGGTCCTTATTCAACGTGGATGTTGTATTTGTCCGCGAGCAGTCCCGTGACATAGGACCGGACGGAGCTGCTGACGGTGTAGGCCTCGCGGACCCGTTCGGCCACGCCGGAATCGGCCACCAGGGGATAGCCGCCGAGTACTTTGGCGGCCTTCTCCTGGAATGCCGGGTCCGTGCCGAGCTTTTCGCTGGACTCGCGCAGCAGCTGGTACGCCTTCTCGGGGGTTTCCTGCGGAACCCAGAGCCCCTTCTGGTACGTGTAGGTGAGTCCAAGGAGGGTCTTGTAGGCCTCGTACTTTTCACCTGAGGGCTTTGCTCCGTGCAGCGTCTCGTAAGCCTCTGCAACTGTGGGAACGTCCGGAAAGTTCGGGTCGCGGACTACTTCCCCGGCCTCGTCCAGCTGGCCGAAGGACATCAGGACAACGGCTTTGCCTTCCTTGGCGATGCCTTCGACCGCCGAGCCGTAGGCCGAGGTGGTCTGGTAGTCCAGATCGATCTCTCCGCGCTGGAGGGCCAGGTTGACGGGTCCGCGGCCTTCGAAGCCGAAGGTGCTCGTGACATCCGCCTCGAGCAGGTCGAAAGCCACCAGGGTGGTGATGTCCAGGCCCGTGGCGCTGATGCCGCCGAATTCCAGCGGGGTGTCCCTGTTGATCAGGTCCTGCACGCCGGCCACCCCGGCTTCAGCCCGGGCGTAGATGACGCCGCCAGTTCCGTTGACGACGACGGGCTTCAGGTCTTCGAACGAGTACTTCACCGCTGAGCGGCCCAGCACCCAGGGCACAACCGTCGATGCGGTGCCCACCAGGATCTCGGTCCCGTCAGTCTTGGCGGAGCGGGCGAACCGGTTGGTCCCGAGGATGCCTTCACCGCCGGCTTCATTCACGGGGGCAAAGCCGGGGCGGCCGGCCACATAATTGGTGAGCTCTGTGCCGATGAAGCGCGCCCACGTGTCCGTGCCACCGCCGGATGCCAGCGGAATGAGGAATTCGAGGGTCTCGCCGCTGAAGTCGCCGTCTTCGGTGCTGGAGGGCGGGTTCAGCAGGCTTCCGCCCAGGACGGTGGTGGCAGTTCCAAGCAGTGCGAAGGCTCCTACTGCGGCAAGGATCGTGCGCCGGGAGTGCTTCGGGGGATCTGGCAGCTCTGTGTGTTGGGTCTGCTCTGCAGGGTCGGCAGCGCCGTCCGGGGAGGTTCCGGGCGGCTCCAAGGATGACTTATTGCTCGTCATTGAGGAATCCTTTGGGGTTGGTGCCTTCCTTCCATGAAACACCAGTCCGGTGCAGCTGGGCGGGGAGGCTGTTGGGGGTTACCAGGTCTGTGGAAGCAGCAGTTCCGCGTCAGCGATGCGGCGGGCGCTTCGGAGGGTGCCGACGACGGGGACGCCGTCACGTACTTCCGCCCATGTCTGGACGATGCCGGCCGGTGTCCGCATGGTCAGGCCTGAGGAGGGATCTGTGGCGAGCAGGTCCCGGACCACCGTGCCCTCATGCTGCGCGGCCATGGTCAGGGCTACGCTTCCGGTGATCGCGAGGGCGGGATGGAGTCTGCCCATGGACAGCATTCGGACAACAAGGTCAGCCTCGTCGTCAGGCGATGCCGTGGCCACGATCGCCAGCTTGGGGATGGCCCGCTCGGCCTCGGCCCGGCTGGCCGCAAGACCCATGCGGACGGCCGCGTCCCTGCGCACGTCATCGAGGTGCACCAGCAACGCCGCCTGGCTGTCGATGTCCGCCGCGGTTTCGTGGCCCGTGAGCCCGATGGACGCGGCGTCGAGGATGATCAGCGGTGCCCCGGCATCAATGAGCGTGGCGGGAACCTGCCGGCCGTCGAAGGTCACCTTGTCCAGGGGCTCGCCGGTGGGAAACAGCTTCCCGGTGGTGCGCCCTGCAGGGTCGAGGAAACCCATGCCCACCGGAAGCCCGGGGAAAGGAACGCCCGGGATCAACTGGGTCCCGGGATCCTGGAGTGCGCCACCGGGGGTGGGGACTTTCTGCAGGATGAGCTGATCGGTGTTGGTGTTCAGCGTCCTGACCGAGGTGCTTTCCTGGCCGGGCTCCACCCAGCCGCGCTCTATGGCGTACGGTGCCACCACTGCCGAGCAGTTTCCGCAGTTGCTTCCCCAGTCCACCTTGTGTTCATCTATGGCCACCTGGGCGAACGTGTAGTCAACGTCAGCATCCTCGCCCAGGGAACGGGAGAGGATGACTGCCTTGCTCGTCGTGGATGTCCCGCCGCCCACTCCATCCACCTGCCGGTGGTCGGGGCTGCCAAAGAGGCGGAGGAGGACCTCGTCCACGCTTTTTCCGGGGACCTGGAGGTTGTCCCATTCGAAGACCCAGCACTTGCTGGTCCCGCCCCGCATCCACACTGCTGGGATCTTAAACATGATTGCCCTTCACATCCTTGTGGGCCCTTCAATGGGCCATCAAGCCTTACCGGCTTTCACCAGTGTGATCCGGGTCAATGATGAATTACAAACGCCAAATTTTGCATATCTATGCACTTTTTCTTCAATCACAAGCACAGCTGCCCGCGCACTTTTAGCCCTTCTGCAACGGAAGCGGCGGAGCCGGCATCGGCGGGGGCGCGATTTCTAGGTCTGCATGAAGCAGGGGCCTAGAATGGTGAGGGGTATGTAACAAAAACTTCAATCGGAGGGCTGCCATGTTGAACGTCCGGAGGCTTGAACTGCTGCTTGATGTCGTTGAGCTCGGGTCGATCACCGCTGCGGCGGAAAAGCATGTGTACTCGCCCTCCGGGGTTTCCCAGCAGCTCCGGCGCCTGGAAGCCGAAATCGGGCAGCCCCTCCTGCAGAGGCAGACGCGGGGCATGGTCCCCACGGATGCCGGACACGTCCTTGCCTCCCATACGCGGCGCATCCTCCGGCAGATGGCAGCGGCCGAGGCCGACCTTGCGGAAATCGCAGGCCTTAACCGGGGCAGCCTCACCATGGGAACCTTCCCCACGCTCGGAGGCTCGTTCCTCCCCGTCGTCATCAGCCGATTCAAGAAGGAGTACCCGGCCATCGAGCTGCATGTCCGCAGCAGCCGGTTCGAGGACCTGATTGAGATGCTGGAGAACGGCCAGGTGGGAATGTCACTGCTGTGGGACTACGAATGGAACCGGATGAATCCGGAGGACTTCGCCCTGACCGCGGTGTTCGAGGACGCCACAGCGCTGATTGTCGGCAAGGACCACCGCCTGGCCCGCCGGAAGCAGGTGGCCATGGCGGACCTGGCGGACGAGGAATGGATCGTCCGCGGCCAGGAACACCCTGTCGTGGAGGTCCTGCAGCGAAGTGCCAGCGCTGCCGGATTTACGCCCCGGATCGCCTTCCACGCCAATGACTACCAGGAGGCCCAGGCCATGGTCAGTGTTGGCCTGGGCATCGCGCTGGCGCCCCGGACCGCCGTCGTCAATAAACACCCCGGCGTGAGCATCGTTTCGCTGGGCTCATCGGCCCCGTCCCGGCGGGTCCTGCTGGCGCACCGCCATGACAGGGTCCGTGCTGCTGCCGAAATTGCCTTCCAGACGACGCTCCTGGAGGTCGCAAAGCATTCGACGGCCGACTCCCGGTGAGGACGTGCGGAACACCGGCGCGAAGAAGATCGTCCATATAGCTGCACTTATCTGCCATGGGCGGCCAGGAGTGATGGGCATAGTGTGAAGTAGTGATGAACCCCGAGACCTCCATGCCGATCGGGCTGGGGACCCTTGAGATGCCCAGCGCCGGGATGCTGAGCGCCGCGCACCGGCCGCACGAACGGGCGCTGCAGTTCCCGCCCATGAGCAACACGGAGGACCGCCACAAAAGGTGGCGGCTCACCAGCCAGTACATGGAACACGACGGCGTCCCGGCGGTGCCGGTCTCCGGGGAAATGCATTTCAGCCGCTTGCCCCGGTCCCGCTGGGAAGAGCGGCTCCGGCTGATGAAGGCCGGAGGGATCACGGTGGTGGCGTGCTACATCTTCTGGATCCACCACGAGCCGGTTGAAGGCGAGGCACGCTTTGACGGCAACCTGGACGTGGCTGCGTTCGTCCGGCTCTGCGCTGACGTTGGCCTGGACTTGGTCCTGCGCCTGGGCCCCTGGTGCCACGGCGAGGCCCGCAACGGCGGCTTCCCGGACTGGGTGCAGGCCGCGCCGGTGGCACACCGGACCAACGACCCCGCGTACCTGGCCATGGTGGAGCGCTGGTTCACCCGCATCGGCAAGGAACTGCACGGCCTCACCGGCCCGGACAGCAATGTCATTGGCATCCAGCTGGAAAATGAGCTCTACGACCAGCCCCGGCACATCACGGAGCTCAAGAAACTGGCCAGGGCGGCCGGGCTGGGCGCACCCGTCTGGACGGCAACCGCCTGGGGCGCGGCTGACATCCCTGAGGTCGACGTCATGCCGGTCTTCGGTGGCTACGGGGACGGCTTTTGGGTTGACGCCGACGCCCCGTGGGACCCCACCTTCCGGGAACACTACTTCTTCAGCCACGAGTGGGATGACCCGGGGATCGGTGCGGACCTGCGTGAACACTTCTCGGGAAGCGGTGCTGCACCGGCCCGTTCCCAGTCCACGCTCTATCCGCCGGCAACCTGCGAACTCACCGGCGGCATGGCCACGGCCTACCAGCGGCGGCCATGGCCCGGCGGCAAGGACGTTGCGGCGGTGGCCAACACCAAGATCGGCAGCGGCTCCGCGTGGCAGGGCCATTACATGTTCACCGGCGGAATTAATCCCCCGGGCGGAATGCAGGAGTCCCAGGCAACGGGCTACCCCAACGATCTTCCGGTGTTTGACTACGATTTCCACGCCCCCATCGGTGCGGCGGGACGGCTGGCGCCGAGCTTCGCCGAACTGCGGAAGCAGCACGCGTTCCTGGCGGCGTTTGGTGCCCGGCTCGCCCCGATGCCGTCCACCCTGCCGGACACACTTCCTGCAAGCATTGATGACGCGGCCACGCTCCGCTGGGCCATGCGCTCGGACGGTGGTTCCGGCTTCCTGTTTGTCACCTGGCACCAGCCGCACATTCCCCTGCCGGATTACCCGGGAGCCCAGTTCAGGCTCCTCCTGGACGGGGAAACACTCATTTTTCCGCGCGGAGGCCTCACCATTCCTGCCGGAACCATCGCGCGCTGGCCCGTCAATCTGGATGTGGCAGGTGTCCGCCTTCGCTGGGCAACGGCGTCGGCCTTCACACTGCTGGACCCGGACGGTGCACCCACGCTGGTCCTCGCCGCCGAGGAAGGGATAGTGCCGCAACTGTGCGTGCCGGAAGGAACCGTTCTGGAGGGGCCGGCAACCGCGCTGGGCGAGGGCGTGTACGCCGCCGACAGCGGCGGTCCGGTCACGTTGACGGCGAGCTCGGACGCAGGCTCTTTGGCCATTCTTGTCCTGCCCTCCCGCCTGGCCGGCCAGGCGTGGGCGTTGGAAACACCGCGGGGGCGGCAGCTGGTCCTGTCCGCAGGCCCGCTCTGGGTTGGAGCGGACGGCCGCCTGGCCGGCAGGTCGCAGGGAGAACCCGCCGTGCGGCGCTACTCCACCGCGGACGGCGGGTTCGAGGTCGTGCGGACAGGCACCTTGAAGCCTGAAATCTTTCGCCGGACGCTGCCTGCCGAGCGGATCCGCGCCGCGAAGTCCGTTCCGGCGTCGTTCGGCTCCCTAGCGGGCCGCGCTGCCGCACCTACGGAGGCAGACGTTGACGAGCTGGCAGCTGTTTATGCGGTGGATGTGGCGGGGGCGGACCTGGCCGGGGACCATACGGAACTGGAGGTTTCCTGGGCCGGGGATGTTGCCCGCCTGGTGGTTGACGGAACCGTGGTGGCGGACAGGTTCTGGGATGGTTCTCCATGGATTATCGAAACCAATGACGCCGGGATACGCCACGGCTCGGACGTAAGGCTCCAGATCCTGCCGCTCCCGAAAGATGCAGAGGTTGGGCTGCCGGCCGAGGCGCAGCGCCGGCGGGACGCGGTTGCCGGTGACCTGGTTTCCCTGGACAGCCTCGAGCTCCTCCACTGGATTGGGTGGACGGAGGAACCCGCCTGAGCTGCCGCCTTGTGCCATAGCATAGACACTTCGTGGCGGAAGGAGTGCGGGGTGGAGCGGGCAGCGGGGTTCCCCAACCAGCGCTTGGTGGTGGTTCCCCGGCCGCTGGTCCGGGAGGCGCTGGAGCGTCCCATCACGCGGCGTCTGGTGGTCACCGATGCCGGCGTTTTTCCTGCTGCCGAAGAGCACGGGCGGTACCGCCCCCAGGGCGCGGAGGAAACCATCGTCATCCTCTGCGTCGCGGGGGCGGGGTGGGTGGAATCCGGCGGTGCGCGGTACGACGTCGGCAAGGCGACCGCCGTCGTACTTCCCGGCAACACCGGTGAGGCTCATGCCTACGGTGCCTCTGCTGAGGACCCCTGGACCATCTGGTGGTGCCACGTCCGCGGCTCCGATGCCGCCGAACTCGTTGAAGAATCCGGGGTGCGCGCCGGCAGGCCCCTTATTCCGCTGGTGGCCGTGGACCGGCTGACCGCAATGATGGACGAGATCATCACTGCCCTGGAGCAGGACCAGTCGCCGGCCCGCCTGGTAGCGACCGCGGGAATGGCGTGGAAGCTGCTGGCCACCCTGGCGGTTGACCGTCGCCTCCCGGAACAGGGAACGCCGCTGCAGCAGGCCATGAAGTTCCTGGAGGACCGGGTGGACGGCGCCATCCGCCTGCCGGACCTGGCCAGGGTGGTGGGTGTTTCGCCGTCGCACTTGAGCAAGCTGTTCCGGGAGGCGACGGGCGGGGGTGTGCTGGCCCATCACACGGCTTTGAAGATGGCCCGGGCCAGGCTCCTGCTCGACACAACAGACCTGACAATTGCGGAGGTGGGCCGGGAGATCGGGCTGGCAGACCAGTTCTACTTCTCGCGCCAGTTCCGCCGGCTGCACGGGGTGAGCCCCAGCGCGTACCGGGCGGAACGGAAGGGGTGAGGCGGTTGTGGCTTTCCAGGCCTTCCGTAGAGGACCGGCCCGCTCCAAACCCGTTCGGATGAGTGTCAGGTTGGGGCCTAAGGCCTTCCATGGGGTGTGTCCGAAATGCTCGTTAGGGATCCCAATCTGACGCTTTTGTCGGGCAAATCTGACGTCAGGTTGGGGTGTGCCCTACCCGACCGGGCTCGTCGAAAACATGCGAGTCTCGAAGGCCGACGGTTCTCAGACGACAGATTTGCAGCGGGACGCACTTTTGGCCTCCCGGCACCGACGCGGCTTCGCTCTACGAAGACAAGGCTTCGGGAAAGAAGGACGACCGGCCCCACCTGGCCGCGTTTCTCAAGGCACTGCGCCAAAGCGACACCTTGGTGGTCTGGAAAACTCGACCGGCTCGGCCGGCACCTCCGGCACTTGGTTAACATCGTCCACGACCTGACTGAACGGGGCATCGGCTGAAAGTCCTTACCGGCCAGGGCACCGCTATCGACACAACCACAGCATCTGGAAAGCTCGTCTTCGGGATCTTCGCCGCCTTGGCCGAGTTCGAACGCGAACTGATCTCCGAGCGCACCCTCGCCGGCCTCGCCTCAGCCCGCGGCCGCAACGGTGGTCGCCCCTATAAGATGACACCAGCGAAACTTCGTCTCGCCATGGCCTCCATGGGTAAGCCCGGCAGCGAACTTTGCACGGGACTAGGCATCACTCGCCAGACCCTGTACCGGCACGTATCGCCCCACGGGGAACTGCGAGCCGGACGGCGAAAAGCTGCTGTCCCGGTAGACGCCGCCTGTCCGGTCCGCTGGTTCCCGCGTGTTCCCGTGTTCGTGCCTCGGAGGCGGCTTCCTCCCATCGGGAGCGCATGGGCCAGCATGGATCGTGATGCCTTGACGAGAAGGGACTTGGAGACCCTTCAGGGCCGCCGCTTCCTCCCGCCCCATATCGTCTAAGCCTGCACGAGTAGTCCGGTTGCGAACATCACGGCCAGTCCCAGGATGATCCCGATGGTGGTTGGTGCCGTGAGCGTTTTTTCTGTGCGGTCCTTGAGTAGGGGGATGAGTTTGACGGCCACCTGGGCGACCGCTCCGGCGCCGACGCCAAGCAGGAAGGCGGAGAGGGCTGGCTGGTAGACGGTTGCTCCGATCAGGGCCCCGGCGATGGCGGGTGAACCGGCGATGAGTCCTAGGAGTGCCAGACGGGCAAGGCCTGGCGGTTGCTTCGCCAAGGGGGTGACGATGGCCAGGCCTTCGGTGGTGTTGTGGATGGCGAAGCCGACGATAAGGGACGCGCCCAGGGCGAGTGAGCCCACGGCGTAGGCGGACCCGATGGCGAGTCCTTCGCCAAAGTTGTGCAGTCCGATGCCTATCGCAATCAGCAGTGCCAGGCGGCCCGGGGGGAGTGTGGCGGGCTGGGATGTAGCGCTCAGCTTCTGGTGCCGGCGCATCCAGGCGTCGGTGCCTTCAAGGACCAGGTAGGCTGCCACCGCGCCGAGGAACACCACTATCGGGCCACCGAACGCGCCGTTGTCCGCCACGAGTTCCACGGCTTCGAGTGTGGCATCGATGGCAAGGAACGCGAGCAGTCCCACGGTGACGCCCAGCAGGACCCGGACCCAGGATGCGGGCGCGCGGCGAACGAATGGCATCCACAGCATCCCCAAGGCAACGGGGATGACGCCGACGTACACGCCAAGGAGCGTCATGAGGCCGAAGAAGGAGCTGCCGCGTTCCGGACTCAGTGCCGCGGCTTCGATGTCCGCGGGGATCTTGCCTCCGAGAGAGGTCACCAGTGCAACTTCGTAGGGATCACCCTCCACCCAGTTGTAGCTGATGGTCAGGGTGGTGGACTCCAGCGGCGCCATGGTCTCGCGGGTCTGGGTGAACAGCGCGTAGTAGTCCGAGACATTGACCTGGGCGATCGAGACACGGTCCGGTCCTTCGTTTCGGACGGTGATGGCGATCTGGCCCGGCGTGAGCCGGATGTCTTCGACGGCGACTTCCTCCTTGGGCGGAACGCCCTCGGACAGCTTGGACAACCCGGGCGCATTCAGGAGCGAAAACAGGCCAAGAAGTATCGCGATCAAGACCAGCGGTCCCACGCCGAGCAGCCAGCGCGGCACCGGGGTCCGGCGGTGGGGTTCGGCTGCCGGTGCTGCGGCTGTCTTTTCATCAAGGCTCATGATGCGCTCACCTCGAAGAAGCCCATCCAGCCCAGTTCGGCGAACTCGGTCTTATGGGCGTGGAACATGTACTTGCCCGGGTACGGGAAGCGCACCTCCACGATGCCGCGCTGGCCCTGTGCCTGGGAGATGGTGTCCGTGAATTCGCTGGGCGTGAGCATGGTCCCGGTCGGGTAGTAGTGAAAGAAGTTCCCGTGCAGGTGGAAAGAGTTGATGGGGTCGTATTCGAGGATGTTGATCAGGTGGATCCGCACCAGCTCGTTCTGTTTGACCTGGACAGGGAAGTCCATGAAGTGGAAGGGCAATCCGTTGACAGAGTAGAACTCGTTGTCGTCTCCGCCGTCGGTGTTGTACCCGTTCATCACCATCACCATCTCGTTGTCGGCCTTCGGACGGCCTTCCTTGGGCTCGATGATGAACCCTCCGTAGAGACCCTTGGCGATATGGGGGGCCAAGGGTGACTGGTGGCAGTGGTAGAGATGGGTGCCGAACGGGGTCGCGTCGAATTCATAGGTGAAGCTTTGCCCCGGGGCGATCGACCCGGCCCCGATGCCTGGCGTTCCGTCCATTTCCGCGCGGTGGATCCCGTGGAAGTGGATGGTGTGCGGGTGCGCCCCTGCGTTGGTGAAGTGAATCCGCAGCGCGTCCCCTTCCTGCGCCCAGAGGGTGGGGCCGGGGATGCGGCCGTTGTAGCTCCATCCCGGGAAGGTGACGCCCGGGGCGATCTCAAAATCCTTGTCCACGGCGACGATGTCCCACTCCCGCAGGGTCCTGCCGTCGGGCAGAGTGCTGGTGGTGCCCCGGTCGAAGTCGTGCAGGATCGCGGTGGGGTCAATGCCCGCGCGCTCCGGCGGGACAGATCCGCCAGCAAAACCAGCATGCCCGGCGTGGTTGGTCGCATGGGCGGCACCCGAGCCTGTTGAGGGCTCCGGGGCAACCGAAGATCCCATGGGGGCTGTCTGTGTGCCGTGTGCCCCATGCCCGGACGACGCTGGACCTTGGATCCCTTCGAGCGACACCCAGGCGCCAACAGCGGGAAGGGCAGCGAAAGCCGCAACGCCGGAGAGCATACGCCGTCGGCTGGGCATGGCTCGGACGCTATTTTTCGGTGACCCATCCATCTTAACTCCAATGCTCAAAAACTAATGTTAGCCCAGTCTAACATTGCTTTTCTGTTGGTAGTATTGGACTATGACCGTCTCTGACTTGACCGCCCCTGCACAGGACTACCTAAAGATGATTTGGTCAGCCACTGAATGGTCACAGACCCCCATCACAGTTGGAGCGATGGCTGAGCGTCTGGGAGTGAAACCCTCCACGGTCTCTGATGGGATTCGGCGGCTCACCAAACAGGGTCTGGTCGCCCACGCGCCTTACGGAAAAATCGAATTGACCGAGGACGGGCGTGATCACGCCGTTCAAATGGTGCGCAGGCACCGGCTGCTGGAGACGTTCCTGGTCCAGATCTTGGGCTACGGCTGGGACGAGGTGCACGACGAGGCTGAAATTCTCGAACACGCCGTGTCGGACACCATGATTGAACGCATCGCTGAACGCCTCGGCCACCCCACCAGAGATCCGCACGGAGACCCCATCCCCTCGGCGAACGGTCGGCTGCCTGTACCCCAGGGCTTCCAGCTCGCGGAAGCTGAACCGGACAGAGGTTTAAGAATTACCAGGATCTCCGACTCGGACCCGCAGATGCTTCGCTATTTCGCAGAACTCGGCCTGGCACCCGATACGCAGCTGAGGGTCTTGGCACACCGCCCCTACGCGGACGTCACCACGGTCCGACTGCAAGATCGCGACGTTGACCTTGGCCCCTCAGCGGCAGAGGCGATCTGGGTCATCGCCAATTAGCTGCGGGTAAGGCAGCCCCGCCCATCGGCCGGCCCGCTTCACCCTGTATAAGTGGGCAGTTTCTCAGAAGCGAAGAATCCCACGAAAAACTCCTTGATATTGACCCATCCATGTTTCTGCGTCGGCCGAATAGTCATTGAGACACCAGCCAGGGGCAGGTGGACATCGGTCGAGGCCAGGTAACCGGCCAGAAGTCAAGGAGAACTTAGAATGCAGACAATCAAGCGCACAACTTTCACGGTCGCCGGCGTTGCAGCCGCGGCTTTGCTTAGCCTGACAGCCTGCGGTGGATCGGCTACCACTTCAGGATCCTCCGCTCCCGCCGCTGCACCTTCTGCTTCCAGCGCTGCGCCCTCGGCGTCCGCCAGCGCCTCGGCCGGCGCCATGGACCCGGCCGCCAACCTGGTCGGGCCGGGCTGCGCCGCCTACGCCGAGCAGGTCCCCACCGGCGCAGGTTCCGTCGAGGGCATGGCCCTTGACCCCGTCGCTGTCGCAGCATCGAACAACCCGATCCTGACCACCCTGACTGCCGCGGTCTCCGGCAAGCTGAACCCGAAGGTGGACCTGGTGGACACCCTCAACGGCGGCGAGTTCACCGTCTTCGCCCCAGTGGATGACGCCTTCGCCAAGATCGACGCCGCAACCATCGACACGCTGAAGACCGATGATGCCCTCCTGAGCAAGATCCTGACCTACCACGTGGTTCCCGGCCAGATCACTCCTGACAAGATCGCCGGCACCCACGCCACCGTCCAGGGCGGCTCGGTAACCGTCACCGGCAGCGGCGACGCACTCAAGGTCGACGACGCCAGCGTGATCTGCGGCGGCGTGCAGACCAAGAACGCCACGGTTTACCTCATCGACTCGGTGCTGATGCCCAAGTAAGACGCTGCTAACCCAGCGCCATAAGACTGCTCCCTGGAAGTTGGAACCGAATTTCTCAGTCCAAACTTCCCGGGAGCAGTTTCTTGTGTAGCCACACCCTCTTTGGCCGCGATAACTCATATTGGACGCCTAAGTCCATCGGGCAGGAATCCCATGGCGGGCCGGCAGTCTTGAGAGTGAACCTCCTATTTCCGTCATCTCCGCTGACTACCGTGCAGAGCCGGCACTCTCCCGCAGCCGCTTGACCAGAACTGACCCGCCGCGCTAGCCATACCCCTTTCTCAATGACTGCTGGGCAAACTCAAATGCGTAAAGCTTCATTTACTCATTTGAGTTTGAGGAGTGCTCCATGGCCGGCGGTGCGAGGGAGTGGGGCGGAGAGGGCCGCGTTAGCTGGATTGGAGGGTCCGGTCCGTCCTGATGATCCGGGGGACGATCTTGACGTAGGCCACCATCCCGGTGAGCTCCACTAATGTCTGGGTGACGACGACGAGGGATACCAGGGCGAGAGGCTCGGGAAGGGCCAGGGCAAGGGGGAGTACGACCAAGGAGTTGCGTGTTGCGCCGCTGAAGATCACGGCCTTGGTACTGGCGGCGTCCAAACCGCCTACCCGCGCCGCTGCCATACCCAGCGGGACCATCACCACGAGGAACGCAGCATAGATCGGGATTACCGACAGCAGGGATCCGATCTCGTTGCCCACGCCGGAGATCTGTGACCCGATGACGACAGCGAGGGTCAGCATCATCAAGGGAACCATCAGCCCTTCCATCAGCGTCATCACGGCACGGCCTGCGGCTGCCCGTCTGGCCCATGCCTGGGTGAGAGCCGCCAGAACAAGCGGGATAACGATCAGGAAGACAAGCGCCTCGATGAAGGGCCCTGGCTCTATCCCGGAGACCAGGTTGGGGCCCACAAAGAACAGCAGGTACAAGGGCAACAGCAGCATCTGCGTGAGCATCAGCAGCGGCGCGGCCGCAAGCAGCCGGTCGCTTGAGCCGCCGGCCAGTCCCGAGAACACGATCACGTAGTCGATGCAGGGGGTCAGCAGCACCATCATCACCCCGATCAGAAGGGCCTGATCATGTGCAATGAACCGGGACAGGGTAAAGACAACGCCTGGGACGATAAGGAAGTTCAGGACCAGAACGGTCCCCATGAACCGGACATCACGTATCGCCTTACCGATAGAGGCAAACGGGATGCCCAGGAACGTCGCAAACAGCAGCAATCCCAGGACGGGGTAGATGGCCTGTTCCAGGGGCACAGACCCGGCAGGAACGAGCCAGCCGAGCACTGCTCCAGCCACAATGGCCAGCAGGTAAAGGCCGATCTGCCGGCGCTCCATGACACTGATCAAACGGGCTACTCGCATTCATCAAGCGTAGGCGGGTGAATATGGGGCGTCGGAAGATGACGAAGCAGGCCAGCCCGGCCCGGGAACAAGCACGAGCGGGCGTCAGCTGACGAAAAACCGCCCGCCGCCGGACGGAACACTTACCAGCAGCGCTCAGCCGCGGGCCCAACACGTGCAAGGTAAACCGAAGCTTTACTTTTCGGTACGCCTAACTTTGCGTTATTCTCGGTGGTATCACCACGCCCGCGATGACGAGGACCATGATGGCTATTCCCACACTTCAGGCACGCCCGGCCGCGGGACGCCGGTGGTCCCGCCTGCTGCTGATGGGCCCGGCCTTTGTGGCCGCGATCGCTTACGTGGATCCTGGAAACGTTGCCGCGAACCTCACCGCGGGTGCGAGCTACGGATATTTGCTGGTCTGGGTTTTGGTGGCAGCGAACGCCATGGCCGTGCTGGTGCAGTATCAGTCGGCCAAACTCGGGCTGGCCACGGGCCTGAGCCTTCCCGAAATTCTGGGCAAGCGTCTTGGCAACGGCAAACGACGGATGTACTGGCTCCAGGCTGAGGTGGTCGCCGGTGCAACCGACATGGCGGAGGTCATCGGCGGTGCCGTGGCGCTGAACCTGTTGTTCGGCCTTCCGCTGCTGGCCGGCGGGCTCATCATTGGTGTGGCATCAATGCTGCTTCTCGCGTTGCAGAACGCACGGGGCCAGAAGTCCTTTGAGTACGCGATCCTGATCCTGCTTGGCGTCATCGCGGTCGGTTTCGTATCCGGGCTGTTCGTGAATCCGCCCGATGCCGGGAGCGCCCTGGGCGGCCTGATTCCCCGCTTTGAGGGAACGGACACCGTCCTGCTCGCGGCCAGCATGCTGGGAGCCACGGTGATGCCGCACGCGATTTATCTGCATTCGGCGCTGGCGAGGGACCGGCACGGCTTCTCCAAGGATCCCGCCGTCCGGACACGACTCATTAAGGCCACCCGCTTCGACGTGGCGGGCGCCCTGATGCTCGCCGGGGTAGTTAACATTGCGATGCTTTTGTTGGCTGCGTCCAGCCTGCGCGGCATCGAAGGAACAGACACCATTGCCGGCGCCCACGCCGCTGTCACCTCCGCCCTGGGCCCGGTCATCGGCGTCGTCTTCGCGATCGGGCTGCTGGCCTCGGGACTGGCCTCAACATCTGTGGGCTGCTACGCGGGCGCCACGATCATGGGTGGGCTGCTGAAGCTCCGCGTACCGCTGCTTACCCGTCGCGTCATCACCTTGATCCCTGCCCTGCTGATCCTCGGTGCCGGGATCGAGCCGACCCTAGCCCTGGTCCTGAGCCAGGTCCTGCTCAGCTTCGGCATCCCGTTCGCCCTGATCCCGCTGATCCGGCTCACCGGAAAACGTGACGTGATGGGCATCCACACCGACTCGACACCACTGAAAATCGCGGGCTGGACCAGCGCGACGCTCATCGTCGGCCTGAACTGCGTCCTCATCGCCCTCACCATCACCGGTCAAGCCTGATCATCCCGGAGTTACCTGGAAGCGGAGTCACCGCTGCCGACCGGAGCCACCCTCACCGCGTGCGTCACTCTTGGTTCGCTGGGTGACGTCCTGGCCGCTGCTGGTCATGCGGACGGTTGTTCCACCAATGAAGGGCGAACTCGTCCAGGGCTCTGCCATCGACGAGCCAAGGAGTTGGCGGCACGAGCCGGAGACCGCGGAGCTCACCACTCTCCAGCATCTTCAAAACTTCTGCTTCACTGATGCCCAGCGCCCCGGAGGCCGTTTTGACCGTGTAAAAGTGGGCCATCCGCCGTGCCGGTTTGGGGGCGTCACATGGGGACATGCCAGAACTCCTTTTCGGATCGGGCAAGTGTTGGCCGCCTGATGGGAAGTGCCGTCATTTCCACGGCCGTGCATACCGGTCGGTACCGCAATCTAAGGGCTTCAGTTCCATTTTGTCGACCACCAAATTTGGGGACAGTACTGCCCACCCGTATCGGTAGGGTCCGGTGAAGGAGATTTCGGGACAACCGACAGTCGCTGACCAACGCGACATTGATCATGGCTGACCTGCGTTCTCACCATCACCGGCAAGCCTGATCGGACAGCCGGGCTTACCCGGACGCGGAATCCCCGCTGCTGGCAGGGACCACCCACACCGCGTCCGTCGCTTCGGTTCCGAGCGTGATGTCCTGCCCGCTGCGGGTCACGTGGAAGGTTGTCCCTGCCGCGAAGGGCTTCCGCTCCCTGATGGTGAGCTCGGTACCGGGGGTGAGGCCAAGGGCGGAAAAATAACGCAGCAACTTCGGGTCCGCGTCCGAGACCCGGCAAATAACCGCGTTTTGTCCTGGCTGCGCGGCGGTCAGCTGGCTGGCTCCGGGCCGGCGCATCTGTCCGTCGGCTGTGGGGATGGGATCGCCGTGAGGGTCAGCGGACGGGTGTTCCAGGAGTTCATCCATTGTGGCGATCAGGTGTTCGGAGGCCGCGTGTTCGAGCTTTGCGGCCTCGTCGTGGATTTCGTCCCAGGTGTATCCAAGGGTCTGCACCAGGAAGGTTTCCAGGAGCCGGTGTCGGCGGACCATGACCAGCGCATACAGCCGCCCATTGGGCGTGAGGCTGACGCTGCTGTACTTGGCGTGTGTGACAAGATCCCGCCGCGCGAGTTTTGCAATGCCCTCCGAGACCGTGGACATACTGAGGCCCAGCCGGTCCGCCAGTAATCCAACAGTGACCGGCGCTTCCGACCATTCACCGGCGGTGTAGAGGAGCTTCAAGTAGGCCTGGGCGGCAACGGTCAGGTCAGAAACGACGGGCTTATCCACTGCCGCGCCGCCCACCCTGTAGGCAGCCAGTGAGCCGTCGCTTTGGTGGAAGGATGATCAAGGGCCGGGGGCTCAGTCCTTGATGCCAAGCGGAGCAAACGACCGCCCATGGTCCGGTCGTCGCCCCTGCAGCGGATCCACCCGTCCGACGGAGGCTGGCAGTCAGGAACTCCACACGTGGCTGGCCTTTTCTGTTAGAGGCCCATGGCATCCAGAAGAGCATCTTCCTCGTCATCGGAGCGTGGGCGCCGTGGTTTGCCCTGTGGGCTGGCCTGCTGTCCAGGTTCGGACGGTTCCGCAGCTTCACGTTCCTCCCGGCCGATGCGGGCCTGCTGCCGCGCTACATAGCCGAACCCGACGAAGGCCAGCACTCCGAAGGTAATCCACTGCATTGCGTAGGACAGGTTGGATCCTTCCTGCACCTTGGGTGGGGCGAGTTGCTGAGGGGCAAGCTCCGGCGGGGGTGATTCGGAGGCCATGAGCCCATAACTGCCGGTCTTGACCGGGTATTCGAGCTGGCGCGCATAGGAGGCCAGGTCAATGCTGGCCAGTTGCCCTTCGGGAGCACTCCGGTCCACGTCGGCCTCTGATGGTTTGATCCGCACCACTGCTGCGACAGTTCCGGGGGGCGGTGCAGGAACCGTATCAGGGTAGCCTGGCCGATTGTTCCCGATGGGAACCCAGCCCCGGTTGATGATGATCGTTTCACCGGAAACCAGCCGGAACGGGACCAGAACCTCGTATCCGGCGGCCGAGTAGTTGGGCCGGTTCCGGACGATCCGCTGGTCGTTGGCGATGTACTGGCCCCTGACAGATACCGTGGTCCACTTGGCGTCCGGGTCCGGGTCGTCAAAGTAGCGGCTGGCTTCTTCGTAGGGCACGGGCGGCTTGTCGTAGTTCTGCTGGACGCGGCGGATTTCGGTGACCGCCTGGTTCCGCCGGTCCATCTGCCAGTTACCCAGCCCCATGCAGGCCGCTGCGAACAGAACGGCCATGCCCAGGATGCCCAGCCACCGCCAGGACAGCAGGAATCCGTAGGCCCGGGGCGTCCGGTCCTTGTTCGGCAGCAAGGTCAGCCCTGCACGCCGCCGGAACAAACGGCCCCGGGCTCAGGTGCCTGCGGGCCTTGCCGGTATTTCTTAATAAACGGTGCCAGACGTTCGTCGCTGCCGCTGTCCACGGCAAGCTGTTTTCCCCAGGCTGTTGCCACAACCGGGGAGGCTTGTTCGGCTACCGGGCTGAGCAGGAGGTAGTCCTGCTTGCCGGCCAAAGCGGTCAGTTCGGCGAGCTCGTCCGGGGCAAGGTCGGGGCGGTAGGTGAGCCACACGGCCCCGTGTTCGAGGGAATGCACTGCCCGGGTCTGTTCAACGGGGGCCGTGTAGATCCCGCAGTTCGTCCAGACCGGCGCATGGTCCCCGCCGGTGGCCGGAGTCTGTGGATAATTGACTGCCTGGCTGGTGTGGTTCCTGGATTGGTCCGGATAGTCCTGCTCGCCCTCGATCGGCCGTGCGGCCGCTGCATTGAGCTGTTCGCGCTGCTGCACCTCCCCTACGAGGACAAAGGTCACCGCGGCAATGATTGCGAGGACGACGGCCGCGCCGGTGCCGTAGATCAGCCAGGCCCGCCGTCTGTCAGCGGCCCGCTGTTTGGCCTGCACTGCTGCCAGGAGCGCTTTGCGGTCCTCACCGGCTTTTGGTTTTCCGGTCATCGGCGGTCTCACTCTCTTTTTTGGGGCGATCAGAGTCGGCTTCGGAGTTCTTCAAGGGCCGTGATTTCAGCTGTCTGTGCTTCGAGGATACGGGCAGCGAAGTCCCGGACCTTTGAGGTTTCCGCCAGCCGGGTACCGGCGGTGGCCATGGCGACGCCTCCTTGATGGTGGCGGATCATCAAATCAACGAACAGACGATCGGCCTCCGCACCTGAAGCTTCCCGCAGCGCCTGCATCTGTTCCGGGGTCGCCATGCCTTCCATGGCACCTTCAGGGCCGGACCCCTGGGCACCATGCGCGGCTCCGGCCCCGTCATGAGTACCATCTGCCGTCATCCAGGCCATCGGCGGCGCTGTCCCGGCCGGGGACAGTCCCCAGTCCTGCAGCCAAGCGAACATCTGCCCGTTCTGATGCTGCTGCGCGGTGGCGATGTCGTAGGCGACCGCCCGGACCTCGGGGTGGTCGGACTTGTCCCGAATCAGCATTGCCATCTCCACCGCCTGGGCATGATGGGTCTGCATATCCCGGGCAAATCCGGCGTCCGGGCCGGAGTCCGGGACGAGTGCGGGCGCCGCGGAAAGCCGGCCCAAAGCGAAGAAGCCCAGCGCGGTGAGGGCCACTACTATGAAGAAAACAGCCCAAAGCCGCTTCCGGTGCATTGGTGACGTTGCCGGCGCCTGGTCGCCCGGTTCCATGAGGGTCACGGCCGGAGCCAGCCCTGGGGATCCACCGTCACGCCGTCGCGGACGATTTCGAAGTGCAGGTGGCATCCGGTGGAGTTTCCGGTTGTTCCGGCCCCGCCGAGCCGCTGGCCCTTGGCCACCACAGAACCGACGGAGACCTCTATTGAGGACAGATGGTTGTACGTGCTTTTCATCCCATTGCCATGATCGACAACGATGCGGTTTCCGCCGCCGTTCTGGGACCATCCAGCTTCCACGACGGTCCCCGAGCCGGCCGTGAACACTGCCGTCTGGCACGAAGCCACCAGATCCAGCCCGGTATGCAATTCACCGGACGCGCCCGTGATCGGGCTCGTCCGGAACCCGAACGGAGAGGAAATGGACATGCTGGCCAGCGGAGCGCCCAGGGTGGTATCCACGGGCACAACCGTTGGCGGTGCCGCCGCTGCAGCGGAAGGAACTGCGGAGGGGGTCCCGGCGGTGGATCCTGTTGCGGCAGGCGCGGGCGTCTCAGGCCGTTCGGCCGGACGGGTCCCGACGTCAGTGCGCGGATAAGTGATGACCGCCTGTTCCTGCGCTGTTATGGCCGGGGCTGCCTCCACAGCGGCCGGCTCGGCGGCGGGAACGGTGCCGGCGGCAATAAGCCCGGCATGCGCGGCGGGTATGCCGGCTGCAAGCATCACGACGGCGGCAAAAGCGGAGGCCCCGGGAAGCCAGACAGGGCGCGGGGACGGGGCCACGGGACGGACGGCGCGGCGCGCAGTTCTGGCAGCACCGGCGCGGCGCCGGGAGCGGTCACTGGGCAGAGCGCGGCGGCGGCCATGGAGGGAGGAGGGCACAGCGGAATCCTTTCGGGTCGCCTGCGAAGTTAGCTGTCGGGTTCGGGCCAAGGAGAAAGCCCGGACGCCCCGTGGAGCCGGCCCTCGTGGCCCGGCACAGTGTGCGTCTTCACCCCAAGGCAGCAAGCTGCCGTTTGTGGGTCCTCCGCCCCCGCCGTTCATGTTCGGATCTGACACCGCCGGCGGGGCTGAGCGTGCGGCGTCGAGGGCTCAATACAGGAAAGCCTGAACTAACGTTACCTAAGAAAACCTAATTATCACAATCTGATAACAGCAGCAAGGAAGGCGCAGTTCTACGCTTCGTAAAATTCATCTGCAGATATCTTCATATGACCAGGCCCGCGGGTCAAGTTGACCGGGCCCTTTATCGGCGACGGGGTTCAGGTCTGTCTGCCAGCTGCTGCAGGTAGCTGTTGTAGGCGTCCAGCTCCGGGGTTCCTCCGGTGAGCTCGGCCCGCTCAATTCTGGCGTTGGATCTGGCTTCCTCACGCTGCCAGCGGACCAGGATGAACATCAGCAGAAGCACTCCGGGTAATTCCCCGTAGGACCATGCCAATCCGCCGGCTACGCCCTGGTCCGTCATGGGGTTGATGTTCCAGCTCGCAGGCGGCGCGGCGAAGAATTTAACCATGGGAGTGGTGGCCATCATGATGACCACCCCGAAGAACGCGTGCAACGGCATCTCCGCGAAGATATCGATCATCCGTCCGAAGTGGGTTTGGCGGCTCGGCAGCGGGTCAGCGGAAATCAACGGCACGGTGAAGAGGATCCCGGAGATCAGGAACAGCAGTTCCAGGCCGACGTGGCCGTACCAGTTTGGCAGCAGCAGGTCCGCCAGACCGGAGAAGTACACGCCGTAAAAGCTGAGCAGGAACAGCGGGACCATGAAGGCCGGGTGAATAGCAACGCGTCCCCATCGGGAACGCAGGCCCCATAGCGCGGCTTGGAGGACGCGGCGGCCCAGCCTGCCGTGGGGTGTTGCCCGCAACAGCAGTGTTCCTGGTGATCCGATGACCAGCAGCGGCGGAACGGCCATCATCAGGGTCAGTTGCTGGAACATAAAGATGGAGAACATCCGCAGTCCGTACCCTTCGATGCCGGCTCCCATGACCACGATGATGGCCAGGCAGCCGACCAGGAAGGAACAGGTCCGCACCACGGACCAGCCCCGGCCCTGCCGCCACAGACGGATCGCCCCTGCCAGGTAAAGCGCCGCGGCCAGCAACGTCAGGGCAGGGATCAGCGGTACCGGCTGCAGGTTCGGCGCCAGGTATTCAGGAAGCGAGGGCGGCAGCGACGGAAGCCAGACCGGACCGGTGATCTCGGGCTCAGACATGGCAGCACCGGCTGTCGCACTGTGCGGGCAGGCCCGCCCCTGTCAGGGTGCCTGGCCGCCTTCGACCATGCGCAACCGGTCCTTGCCTGTATGCCCAACGTGCGTCAAGCCGAGATCGAGGAGCATGCGGACGTGCGAATCCGCCAGAGAGTAGTAGGCCATCCTGCCCGAGCGGCGCACCTGAACAACCCGCGGCCCGCGCAGCAGGCGCAGGGCGTGGGAGACGCCGGACTCGCTCAGCCCGGTAGTTGCTGCCAGGTCGCAGACGCACATTTCTCCTTCGAGAAGGGCGATCAGGATTCTGACCCGGCCAGGGTCCGAGAGCAGCCCGAAAATCACCGCCAAGTCGGTTACGTCCGAATCTCCTGGCATCCTGGATCTGACCGCGCCGACTTTTTCTGCGTCGACGAGCCGGACCGAACACTCCGGCCCGGCGGGGACCCGGGGGGGAATCTGCATCATCCATCTAGGCTACCTTTACGCGCTAAAGCTTCGAGTTCCCCCGGTTACGTGCGGCAAGTGCAGGAGGCCCGCGGCGCCGGGGGAGTGCACGCCTTGACACGCACGTTTAACGTGTGAACAACTCTACAGATAATCTGGTGTCGCGCGCTGTGCTTCGTTTCGCGCTCCATCCCCACCCTTCCGTAGGGGCCAGGACCAGGTTAGGACGTATTGTGGCGCTCAAAGTCTCCACTTCACAGGAGAGGCCCGCTGTCTCACCCCGGCCGGTCTGGCTGGCAGCCGCCTGCGCAATCGCCCTGGTGGTGGTTCTGGCCGCGACCGCCTACGGCAGGGGAACTCTTCCGGCCGAGACCCGGGACCCCGGGGCGCTGGTCCAGTGGGGATACGGCCTGGCACAGACGGTGCACAACCTCGCGGCGGCGGCAACGATCGGCGGACTCGTCTTTGCCGCTTTCATTATCCCGCCCACCCTGAGAAGCTCAGGCCGGGCGTCAAGGACACGCCATGACGAGCAGGGCCCGACAACAGGCGCTGAGCACCCCGCCTTTACCCGGATCATGGTCCTGGTTTCGGCCACCAGCATCATCTGGACCTTCTCGGCGCTGGCGGTCCTGGTCCTGGGCTTCGCCGACATCGCCGGCGTCCCGGTCTCCGGCAGCCCCGAATTTTCCGCGGGCCTTGTCGCCTATATGACAGAACTGCCCAGTGGAAGCGCCTGGCTGTCGGTCGTGATCATCGCAGCGGTGGTGGCAACAGTGGTGTTCGGCGCCCGTTCTCCCGGGCCCCTGGCCGCGGCCGCGCTGCTGGCGATCGCAGGACTGGTGCCCGTCATCCTTATCGGCCATGCCTCCAGCGGCACCGACCACGAACAGGCCACCAATTCCCTGGGCCTTCACCTGGTCGGGGTGTGCCTCTGGTTCGGCGGACTGATCGCCCTCGCCGCCGCCGGAACAGCCCTGGGCAAGGACACAGCCGCGGTCCTTCGCCGGTTCTCCTCCCTGGCCTTGTTCGCCTTCATCCTGGTCTCCGCCTCGGGCGTCATCAACGCCTCAATCCGGATGCCGCTGCCGGAAGGACTGACCTCCCCCTATGGCGTCCTGGTGATGGCTAAAACCGCCGCCGTCATCATCCTGGGCATCATCGGATATCTGCACCGTACCCGCCTCATCCCCGCCCTGACCCGGAAAGACGGGCCGGGTGCAGGCAGGGTGCTGTGGCGGTTCATCGTCGCCGAACTGCTGATCATGGGCGCCGTCAGCGGCCTCGCGGCGGCATTGGGCCGAACGCCTCCCCCCGGTGGGGAGGAAATCCGCGCCGCCCTCACCCCGGCAGAAGTGCTCACCGGATACCCCCTGCCGCCGGAGCTGACCCCCGAACGCTGGTTTACCGTCTGGCGGCCGGACTGGCTGTGGATTGCCGTGGCCGCCACCGCTGCCGTCCTCTACCTTTTGGGCGCGCATCGCCTGCGCCGGCGAGGGGACAACTGGCCCTGGATCCGGACGGTGCTCTGGCTCACCGGGCTTGCGGCGCTGGTCTTTTTCACCTCCGGCGGCCCATCGGTCTACGGCCGCATACTTTTCAGTGCCCACATGGTCGACCACATGGCCCTGACCATGGTCGTCCCCGTCTTCCTGGTCCTCGGTGCTCCGGTCACCCTCGCCCTGCGCACCCTGGCTCCACGGCGGGACGGCTCCCGCGGCCCCAGGGAATGGATCATGGTCCTGGTCCATTCCCGGCCCGCCGCGGTCCTGACCCACCCCTTGTTCGTTGCGGCCAACTTCGCCGGCTCCATCGTCCTGTTCTACTACTCGGACGCCTTCGGGTTCGCCCTGCGCGAACACGCCGGACACGAGCTAATGACCGCCCACTTCCTGATCACCGGCTACCTGTTCATCCTCTCGATGATCGGGACCGACCCGGTACCCCGCCGCGCCCCCTATCCGCTGCGGCTCCTGCTGCTGCTGGCAACCATGGCCTTCCATGCCTTCTTCGGGGTGACGCTCATGGGCTCACCAACTCTCCTGCAGCCGGACTGGTTCACCGGCCTGGGCCGGGACTGGGGACCGCCGGCCCTGGCCGACCAGCAGATGGGCGGAGCAATCACCTGGGGCATCGGCGAGGTCCCCACCCTGCTCATCGCCATCGGCGTCGCCATCATGTGGTCCCGCTCCGACGCCAGGGAAATGCGGCGAACCGACCGCGCGGCCCTCCGGAACAACGACGCAGACCTCGACGCATACAACGACATGCTCGCCCAGCTGCAGGAACGCGACAGCAGGATAGACCGGCAGCGGGACGGCCAGTGAACCGCGTCAATTCAGGCTTCTCTGAATCCACCCTTATCTGTACGATTGCCCGTATGCGTATCCTCTCAAGCACTGAGGTCCTGGCCCGGTTCGGCAAAGCCCTCGCAGACCCGACCCGGGCAGCTGTCCTGCTCACGCTGCGAAACGGCCCGGCGTTTCCCTCCGATCTGGCCGAAGGGATTGGTGTGAGCCGCCAAATTCTTTCCAACCACCTAGCCTGCCTGCGCGACTGCGGGCTGGTCCTGGCCGAGCCCGTGGGGCGGCGCGTCCGGTACGAACTTTCTGATCCCCGCCTTGCCCACGCCTTGGATGACCTGCTCGGTACCATCCTCACGGTCGGCCCCATCTGCCAGTGCGCCGACCCTGACTGCGCCCAAGAGACAACCGCATACTCCCGGCCCGGGGCCGTAAACCAGGAGATCCATCCGTGAGCGGGCACGACCACGCCCACGGCACCGGCGACGGGGCGGCTCAGCGCGGAAAACTAATCATCGTCTTCACTATCACCTTTACCGTGATGATCGCCGAGATCATCGGCTCCTTCCTGACCGGCAGCCTTGCCCTGCTGGCCGACGCCGGACACATGTTCACCGATTCCACTGGCCTGCTCATAGCCCTGATCGCCGCGTCGCTGGCACTCAAGCCCGCCACCATGAAGCGGACCTGGGGCTACAAGAGGGCAGAAATCGTCGCCGCTGCCGGGCAGGCGGCCCTGCTCCTGGGCGTGGGCGGATTCGTCATCATCGAAGGCATCCGCCGGCTCTTCGAACCTCCCGAAGTCGGGGGCTCCACGATGCTCTGGTTCGGCATCATCGGCCTGGCCGGCAACGCCATCGGCCTGATCGTGCTCGCCTCGGGCCGGAAACACAACTTCAACATGCGCGCCGCGTTCCTCGAAGTCCTCAACGACGCCCTCGGATCCGTCGCCGTCATCGTCGCCGCGATCATCATCGCCGTCACCGGCTGGGTGCAGGCCGACGCCGTTGTATCGCTGCTGATCGGTGCCCTGATCATCCCCCGGACACTGAAGCTCCTCAGCGAAACCCTGAACGTGCTGATGGAGAACGCCCCGGCAGGCCTTGACCTGGCAGAGGTCCGTGAACACATCCTCGCCCTGCCGCACGTCATCGACGTCCATGACCTGCACGCCTCCCTCGTCGCCTCCGGCACCCCGGTCCTCTCCGCGCACGTCACGGTCGAAGACGGCTGCATGATGGACGGCCACGCCGCGGAGATCCTGGCGGACCTGCAGCGCTGCGTCGCAGAACACTTTGAAGTCAGCGTCGAACACTCAACTTTTCAAATCGAACCCGCCGCCCACCGCGACCAGGAAAGCATCCCCCACTGATGACAAAAACAACACCCACCACCAAGCCCACCGACCCGGCACGGAAGGTCCGCATCGTCCTCTGGATCCTCCTGGCCGCCGCCGTCGGCGCCGGCCTGATCTGGTACGCGGTATTCACCTTCAACAAACCCGAACCGGCCGCCCTGCAGCCCGTCGCGGACGCCCAGGTCGTCAGGGAGGACAGCCATCGCCTCACCACCCCCGCGACCGAGAAAGCCCAGCTCGTGGAGTTCCTGGACTTCGAGTGCGAGGCCTGCGGCGCCGCCGCGCCGCTGGTGGAGGAACTGAAGAAGGAATACGGGGACCGGATCACCTTCGTGAACCGCTACTTCCCCCTGCCCTCGCACAAGAACTCCGGCCAGGCCGCCCTGGCAGTGGAAGCCGCGGCGCAGCAGGGCAAGTACGAACAGATGGCCGCCAAGATGTTTGAGACCCAGCCGCAGTGGGGCGAGAAGCAGGACTTCCAAAACGCCCTGTTCAGGACCTTCGCCGAAAAGCTCGGCCTGGACATGGAGAAGTACGACGCTGCCATGGCCGCCGAAGAGACCAAGGAACGGATCCGCAAAGACATCGCCGACGGAAAAGCCCTCGGCGTCACCGGCACCCCTACCTTTTTCCTGAACGGTGAAAAGCTGACCCTCAACACCGAAGCGGAATTCCGGCAGAAACTCGACGACGCCGTCAAATAGACGGCACATGGCTGCTTGCAGAACCGCTATCGTTCTACATGATGTAGCAGAACAACGCCCGGAAGGAGCTGGCACGTGGTCGTTCACGCGCCTTTGCGCCTGCCCCGCGCAGGGGTTCTGGCCCTGACCGTGCTCACGCTCGCCGCCGCGGCACACCTGGGCGCCGGGGGCGAACTTCCAGGGCCGTCAATCATGATGGCGCTTGCCGCGGTCGTAGGACTCTCCGCAGTCCTGCTCGCGGGGCTGAAAATGACAGCGCCCCTCCTTGCGGCCTACCTTGGCGGGTCCCAGCTGAGCCTGCACCTGGCCTTCTCAACGCTGTCCGCCAGCGCCGTGCCCGGCTCTGAGCCTTCACATCATGGGCTGGGACTGGCGGCCACCGGCCCATTGATGCTGGAAAGCGCAACGTCCCATCGGCATCTGATGGCCGACGCCGGTTCACCAATGACGTTCGCACACGTCATTGCAACGCTGGCCACAGCACTCCTCCTTGCCCGCGGCGAGGACGCCCTCTGGGCGCTTGCGGCGTGGCTGCGTCCCCTCAACGGACCCATCGATCCTGTCATTATTCCCCCGGGCTTCCGCCAGCCGCCGCGTACCCAGCGTCCTGTTCCTCTTTGCGCCAAGGTTCCCGTTCAAACCGTTGTCCGTGGGCCACCGCCGGGATTCGGCTGCTCTTAAGCGCCTCGCCGGTGACGGCGGGGCAACCCGCCTGCGGTATGCAGTGCGGTGACCGGATACGAACAGAATCGAATGAACCCATGACAGTACGAAAAAAGAACGCACGCTCCCGGGCGGGCCTGGCTCTCGCCGGGGCGCTGCTGCTTGCTGTGATCGGCGCCGGCCCGGCGCAGGCCCACGACGCTCTCCAGTCCACGTCCCCGGACAGGGACGCGACAGTGACAGCCGCCCCTGACACGGTGACCCTCACCTTGTCAGAACCGCCCACGGATTCAGAGAGCCTGAACCTGAGCGTGATCACCGTGACCGATTCAACCGGAAAGACGCTCAGCGACGGCAAGGTCACAGTGACCGGCCCGACGATCTCGACCAGAGTCGCCCCCGGAAGCAACGGACCCTACACGGTGCTGTGGCGGACGGTTTCCTCCGACGGTCACCCCATCGAGGGAAACTACTCTTTCACGGTCCAGGACCCCGCAGCAGTAACGCCGGCTGCACCGCCAGCCTCGACAACAGAGTCGGTGCCGCCCTCGGCTGCACCATCGCCGACTCAGAGCGCGGCGGCAAACACCGTTCCGAAGGCTCCGCGCCCGGATGACAGCAATGGTCCCCTCGTCGTAGGGATCGGCGCAGTCATCATCGCCATCTTGGGGGGCATCCTTTACCTCGCCCGGCGCCGCCGGGAGCAGACCGGTAACGGGTAACTGACCCCTGAGGGATTTTCTGGAACCGTAGCTGCCGTGCCCGGCCACCTGACACGAAGGGTGCGACCGGGGCCGGCATCTCTTTTTAGGGCGTGGTCTTAGTGCTTTTGCGGCTGCTGTCCGGCTTTCGTTGAACGCCTGCGGTCCCGGTACCTGGAGACCGCAGCAGCCGCAACGGCCCCGGCCATTAGCCCGAATGCGGCGAAGCCAACGTAGAACAATACGGAGGACACCGGCGGTGCAGGTGCGGACGCATCGGCGGCCGCAACAATGGTCAGCCAGTACGCGATGGTGGCTCCTGTCCACGCTACGCCCGCACAAGCTGTCAGCCATGACCACCGGGAAAACCACGCCGTTCCGTGCCGATAGGACAAGGCGACGGCTATCGCCACTACCCCGGCGACTGCCAGGAGCTGCAGGCCGAGCAGGTACGGCCCGGCAATCAATCCGACGGGAACGCCTAATCCGCCCAGGAGTACCAGCCGCTTGGCGCCCAGGGGCATTCCGGCCGTGCCTCCCTGGTCCCCGTCGGGCCGTGCCCCGTCGCTTGTCGTCTTATCTGGCATGGTCGTATCCATGGACTTCCTCTTAAAAAATGGGGCTTGGCCGGCGCAGGGGCTGCCCGGCGCCGCACGATGGCGCGGCAAATGTTTGGCCCCCCTGACGTTACAGCATCAGCTGGATCGAACCTGGCCGGGGCGAATCTACGGGGGAACGGAACTTTTCACCGGAGTAACGCGTTTGAGCTGTTATTCCTGCGAGGCGTCCGGCCCCGGGTCCCGGGCTCTTCCTTTGGCAGTGTGAGGAAGGTATCCATGACGCCAACTAATCAGGGGCTCCGCGGGCAGGAGATCTGTTACGGGCAAAAGCACCTTCTCCGGGCACAAGAGACGATGTGCGCTGAGGAGTATCTCGTTGACGGTTCTGATCCATCTGTTTCCTTAGTTCTGTAACGGGCCAGAACGTCATCTCGATGGAAACCGCCACGACGATAAGACGCCGGTCGCTCCTGGCGCCCGATCCACGAGAGCAGTGGCGCTCACCGGAGCAGCGCGCACAGACCGCTGGCGGTCAGCGGCACTTGATGGTGTCGGTAGCAGCTGTGGCGGCAGTGGTCCTTGTATCGCTCAGCATCCATGGAGTCCTTGATGGCTGGAGCTGGCTTCCAAACGTAGTGTCTACTGCCGTGGCCGTGTTGGGGGCGACGGCAGGGGCGCGGAGCCTCCGTTGGCCCCCTGCCCTCATCATGGGTGCGGGTCTTGTGGCCCTTGCGGGGGCGTTGATCTGGCAATTTTTCCGTGAGCAAAGCACTCTGGGCATCATTCCGAGGCCCGAGGCTGGAGACCGGTTGGCTTTTCTGCTCGAAAACGCCGAACTTACCGTGTCATCCGAGTTGGCACCGGTGGTCCCTGGTGATGGAATCCTTTTGATTACCTGCGCGACCATCGGTCTGACGGCAGTGCTCGTTGATACCCTGGCCATCACCTGCAGGATGCCGGCGACCAGTGGCCTGCCCCTGCTGGCTGTCCTTTCCATCCCCGCAGTCATCATTCCCGAAAGCGTGGGTGTTCCCGCGTTTACTGCAGCGGCCGCCGGCTACATCTTCCTCCTTGGCTCGGGGCAGTGGCGGGAAAGCTTTGATGTACACAGCCGGGCAGCGCACTCAACTGCCGGCTACCTCGCTCGTGCTGTGTCTCTCGGGGCGGCCGCGCTTAGCCTGACTCTTTTTCTGCCAACCGTCATCCCGGGCTTCAACGCAGGAACGTTTCCCCAGGGAGCCCGGTTGCAGTGGTGGGGCGCCGCGTCCGGGCTCGACCCAAGCATAACGCTGGGAAACTCGCTCAGGGAGCCTGACGGTTTTGGTCGAATCACGTATGCCACCACTGCCGATGAACCACTGTATCTGCGGCTTGCGACACTGGAGGACTTTTCGGGCAAACGATGGCAGCCGGACCCACGCCTGGATTCGCGCCGGTCCGGCATCAGGGAGATGGGAAAGAGAGCCGGCCTTCCGGTCCGTAGCGGGAGTGTGATCACCACCCGGATCGATACCCGAAGTTTTACGAGTCCCTGGTTGCTGGCACCCTATGCCCCGGTGAGCATCTCTGGACTTGATGGCAGGTGGACATGGGACCCGCGAAACCTGACTGTGCTGTCGGCCAAGGGGGAGACAGCAGCCTGGCAAAGCTATCAGGTGATCAGTTCAACACCGGAGTTAACGAGTGAGTCACTGGCCGGCATGGGCCCTGTCAGGGAAGATGAGGTCGATGCCGGGTTCAGCTCCCTGCCCGGGGAGCTTCCACCCATCGTCAGGGAAACCGCACAATACCTCACCGAGGACCTGATCAAGCCCTACAACAAAGCAATGGCCATCCAAAATTACCTGCGGGGTGGCGACTTCACCTACTCCCTGCAGGCACCCGTCGAAGGAAACTACGATGGCACCGGCCTTGAAGTCATTGGACGGTTCCTTGAAGTAAAAGCCGGCTACTGCGTCCACTTCGCCGGAACCATGGCTGTCATGGCACGGCTGGCCGGGATCCCGAGCCGCGTCGCCGTCGGTTACGCCCCAGGGGACCCAACCGGGAACACCGTTATGGTCGGCGGGGAAGAGCTGCCCGAATTCGCCGTTGATTCCAAGGACGCCCATGCCTGGCCAGAGCTGTACTTCCGCGGTGCCGGCTGGGTTAGATTCGAACCGACTCCTTCCCGCGGAGTCGTCCCCGGCTATGCGCAGCAACCGGCAACTCCTCAAGGGCTCGCGGTAGAGGACGACTTCAGATCCGAAGGCTTGCCCGTGCCGGACATCGGGATATCCCCGACTCCTGCCCCAGGACCTCCAGGCGTCGGCACGCCGGGCACGTCCGCCCCTTCCGGTATGGATCGCAGCGTTTTCACGGGCGCGGTTTTGGCCCTGCTACTTCTGGCCTCCGCACCATTTCTGGTCCGCATCGTCAGATCCGGTGGACGAAAGCGCCGATTTCTCAGGTCAAGTCCGGGACAAGCAGCCAGCATCGCCTGGGCCGAGACGACCGAAAGCGCCGTTGATCATGGTTACCGTCCGAGCCCCGCGGAAACACCGCGGAATTTCACCAGCCGGCTGATGTATCAAGCCCGGTTCAACGGCCCGGCCATCGAATCACTGACCAGGCTCCGTCACGCTTACGAACTCCAGGTCTACTCCGCTGCTGCAAACGCGAAACCCGGCCCCGGGGCTCCAACATGGGCCGACGTTCAGGAAGTTAAAAGGGCATTACGAGATTCCAATACTCTTCCCGCACGTCTGGAAGCCAGGCTCCTGCCGAGATCGCTCCATGAGGGCCAGTTGCACGCCGACAAGAAGCAGTCGCGGCAGGCCGTACCCAAACTGTGACCGAGCGGCCGGTCTGGTCCTTGCGAACAGGCCGGTAGTTTAAAAACCGGCGTTCAGAGGCCCATGCTGCTCAAGAGATACTGAAGGCCGGTGATTCGCCGCCCCCAAGGCACCGAATCGCCGGCCTTCAGAAATTTATTAGCCTGCGCGTACGAAGGTGACAGCACCCTTTGACGTCATCCACGTCAGCGGGTGAACGGCGGTTTCGTTCTTGCCGTTCAGGCCGGAGCTGAGAACCTGGCCGTTGCCGACGTAGATTCCTACGTGGCCGGGCTGCATGACCATGTCACCGGGCTGCGGATCGGAGACTACAGTGCCGTAGTTCATGAACTGCATCGGACCGAGGTCTCCGACAGGGATGCCGGCAGCGTTAAGAGCGTTCTCGACCAGTCGTGTGCAGTCCTGGATCATGCCGATCTGGGCGTAGGCCGAGGAGACCATGGTGGCGTTGACTCCGCCTGCCGGGGCGGCTGCCGGCGCGGCAGCAGGGGCGGGGGTGACGGTGACTTGGGCCTTGGCCGGCGCTGCGGCGTTCGCGACGGCAGTCGCGGCGGGCACGGCCGCCTTGGGTGCCTGAACGGCGACAGGCGTTGGCGCTTCGATGACAGGAGCGGGCGTCGTCTTTACGGCGGGGCGCTCGTAGGAAATCTGGACTGTCGAGTCTGCGCTGAGCGGCGCCTGGACCTGGCTGGCAACCTCCAGGGTCGAGGCCGGCTCTGCCTCGCGCTGGGTCGGGGCATCTGCTGCCTGGGCTGCAACGCCACTGGTAAGAACGAGTCCGGAAGCTGCTGCGATGACGGCCGCCTGGCGGCCCACACCGCCGGCGTTGTCGGTGACGGACTTGGTCAGGACTGCAAGGGCGCTGGTGTGGACGGGGACCGCGCGGTGGCGGCCGTGAGCACGGCGAATGGACATGAAAGGGCCTCTCCCACTGCCTGCGGGGTTAGCTGTCGGATTCGGATGGGAGACACCCGGCCGCAGTTCCAGCACAAGGCAGGAGTCGCGGCTTCACCCCAAGGCCTGCCCGAAGCAGGCCACAATTGGTTTCCCCGTCTCTGCCGGACGAATGATGCGAACGGATCCCGAGGCAGCGGCAGAGTTAGGCAATCTGCTCAGGAGTGCCGCATTCTGAGACCGGCACGCGTCTGACCCTACTCGAAAACCCACGACGTTGTCACATTTGCATAACGCAGAGCCGCAGATCCTCTTATTGGATGCATAAAGGACGGCACTAAGGACCAGGGATGAACAATTGCGCTGCCGCCTCCATGTACTGCCCTGTGCCCGTATTCCTGTCCGGTCGGCCACGTAGTCATTTCGGGAGTCTGAAACACGCTCTTAGAAAACAGAAGACGAAGACGAATTGCATTTTCCGTCGGGCACTTGCGAGGAGGCTCTTGTTTAAGGGCTGCCTCTGGAACAGACCCCGCTGGTGGGCCTCACCGCTTAGTAAGGCAGGGCCGGCCCAACCGGATTAAGGCTGAGTTGTCCTGCACTTACTCGATGTCCTGGAACACGAGCCGTATCCTTTCTGAATGGATCCAATTCCATTGCTTCGAGAAACCCATGGGTGGCGCTGCGGCTGCGGTACCGTCTAGGGCCAGCCCTACAAACACCGCCGCCCCTGAAGCCGACATACGCCCCCGCCGCTGAACAGGAAAGCACCGCCGATGACACAAGCTCCGGCCGCCGTCACGCCCGCCGACTCTGAACGGAAGATACGCAGGATCATTTGGGTCGTCCTGGGAGCAGCCGTGGCAACCGGGATGATCTGGTACGCGGTGTTTAACGCCACGAAGTCAGCACCTGCCACAGCCGAGAATGTTATCTACCTGCTTGGTGACGGCATGGGCCGAACCCAAGTCACGGCGGGCAGGGAGCGTTTCTACGGGGCCGAGGGCAGGCTGGTGATGGAAACCCTCCCTGTTCACGGCTCCGTCAGCACCTACGCTGTGCAGAAAAAGTCCGGCCAGCCGGGCCAGGCCGACTTTAATCCGGAACTGGTTACCGATTCCGCCGCCGCAACCACGGCCTGGGCCTCCGGGATTAAAACCTATAACGCTGCCCTCGGGGTGGACGCCAAGGGGGCCGTGGTGCCGACGATCATGGAGTTGGCCAAGCAGGCCGGCTACCGCACCGGCAATGTCTCCACCGCCGAAGTTACCGACGCGTCGCCGGCCGGGCAGGTGAGCCACGTCCTGTCCCGTGGCTGCCAGGGACCCGACTACTCCGCCGACGCGTGCCAGGACACCGAGATCACCGGCAAACCGTTGCCTGCCAGTGATGTGCGGGTGACCCCCGTCGCAGACCAGATTGCCCGCAACGGCACCACGGACGTCATTCTCGGTGGCGGCCTGGGCCGCTTCGATGCCTCGAATGAAACCGCGCTGAAGGAGCAGGGCTACGCAATCCTGGGTTCAGTCTCCAACCAAATCCCTGCCACCCGGACAGCCCTGAACGCGGCCGCACAGGAGAAGGTCTTTGGCTTGTTCAACACGGGAAACCTGACCGTCGAAAAAGCCAAGCAGGACAACCCCGAAGATCCCGAGGCGAAGGAGCCATCCCTGTCGGAGATGACAAAGAAAGCCATCGAGCTTCTTGACCGGAAAACCAGCGGCAAGGGTTTTTACCTGCAGGTTGAAGGTGCCTTGATCGACAAACGCTCCCACGACAACGACGCGGCCCAGACCCTGGAGGAAGTCAAAGCTTTCGACGACGCCGTCGCCGCAGCCCTGGACTTCGCCAAGAAGGACGGCAACACCCTGGTCATCGTCACCGCAGACCACGAAACCGGGGGTTTCAACATCATCGAAAAGGGCACCTTCACCAATGCCGAAGCAGCCGGACCCCCCGTCAACGTCGACTCCGGCAACCCCGCCAATAACTCCACCCCCACCCGGTCCGACGGAAACTCCAAGGACACGGACCGCTCAACCGGGATCACCAACGGAACCGGCGCAACGGACCCGAAAAACTTCGGCCCCGCCACCTTCCGGACCCCGAGCGACCCGCCCCACGTCAAGGACGGCTCCAAGGAAGCCAGTCTCTGGCTGACCTACGCCTCGGGCAACCACGCCGGCGCCGACGTGCCCGTGTACGCCTACGGCCCAGGCTCCGAGCAACTGCACGGCAGCGTGGACAACACCGACCTGTTCGACATCGTAGGTAACGCCCTGGGCGTCCTGCGCTGACCCTGGCGAAAAATCAGAACTGCAAAACTGCCACGGCCCGGGTCAAACTCGACGGGACTCCCGGCGGCCTGCAAACCGATCGGCCAAGTGATGCAGGCACACCACCCGGGGGACCCCGTTAAGGTCCGGAACAAACTGCGGCAACCGGTCGGTGCCAGGGCAGCTGAGCCCGGCAGCCTACTGCGCGCGCTTGTTCTTCACCCTTCGCCACTGGCTGGGTGCCGGCTGTGTACCTCTCGAAATGCGGGTGCGGAAACCCGCATAACTTCCCCGTGAATCTTCCCTAGCAGATTTTGGGCATGGGACGCTGGGGAATCGCTTGTGAATCAACGACTGACACTTGGCCCCAGCCAGTTTGTCAAGGAGGCAAGATGCCAGCCATCCCTCGGTGGTACACCCCAGCAGCTGTACGGTTCAGAACCGATTCCCAGACCTGGGGAATCGCCCCGCGCCAGGCGCTGCTGGTGGCCCTGCTTCCCTTTATCCTCGCCGTTGTCGCCGCGGCTACTGTTCCCTTCAAGGAGCTCTATCTCTGGCTGGTTGACGAGGATTCCCTGATCGAATGGCTCCAGGTTCTCTGCCTGCTGGGCGCATGCATCTTCTTGCCCCTGATCACCCTCCGCCTGCTCCGGGCCGGGCGTCTGGGCATCGCACTGCTCTATGGTGTGGTCACTCTCGGCGTCTGGTTTCTCACGGGCGAGGAGATCTCCTGGGGCCAGCGCATCTTTGGCTGGGACACCCCCGAAGACCTGGATGCGGTCAACCGTCAGGGGGAGACCAACCTGCACAACCTCCGGGGAGTGCAGGAGCTGGTCCCCTCCGCCATGCTCCTTGCCAGCCTGTACGGTGCATGTGCCCCGCTGGTGTGGGCAGCGGTCGGCTCACGGCGGGACGTTGCGCCCAAACACCTGCTCGTTCCACCGCTCTTTCTCGTGCCGGCCTTCCTGTTGGCCGCGGGCTATCGCCTGTTCCGCCTACTAATCTGGCCGGAACCGACTTTCGTTATCTCAGAATATGGCGAGGTGATGGAACTATGCCTGTACCTGGGGCTTGCGGTGTTCTGTTGGCTCAACCTGCGCCTCCTGCGGCAGCTGGAGCCGGCCCCGGGTGTGCAGGATCTATCTCGTCCCTTGCCCCGCAGGCCCTGACTGTCAGGCATGTGCAGTCCCATTGGCCAGCAGCATCCTGCGTATCAGGGCCTCCCTCAAGGGCACTTGACCGGCCGGAAACCCAGCCAGACGGCACCACAAAGCGGCTATCGCTGGGGCGAACCCCGCGCCCCCGCTTCCCTTAGACACGCCTGGCCGGGGTCATCGGCCGTTTCCTCGCGGGTCTTCAACTCAAGTGCTCGGTCAACGTCCCGGGCGCCCCGGGAGGGGCCAAAAGGAACCGTCCTGCCGGGCAAGGACTGGTTGTAGGAAGAACGTCGTTTAGTGCAGGCGACCTCGGTGCATCCGCTTGAGAACTCAGGAGGGTTCGGAGACTGCTTGTCCGTTCCCGTCTGCACTACGCGCGTAATCGTGGGGTTAATACTGCAAAAGGAGTGTCTGCAGTGGCCTGCACGAGCGCTGAGGAGGGGAGTGATGGAGAGACGTGCAGTTAAAGCAAGGCCTCGGTGATGCTGCCCTCACTGCATGGGCTCCAAACTATAAAGCGGGGCTGGCTCCAGACGTGCTGAGACCGGGAGCCAGCCCCACCCCGTTCGGCACGTGCTCCCGGACGAAGAAACAGGATCTCCCCCCACAAGGACAAGGAACACCCACCGCTGCACATCATCCGCCAAAACGGGGTGCCAACCAAACAGCATCGCGCAGTCCATCGCCATGACGGCGACTTTCAGGAGCCAAACGGTCGCAGGGTGTGCACAGGTAAGCCAATGCCTGTCTCCAGCCGTGAAGGCAACATCCCGTCCGGGGGCAGCCCAGATCCAAAGGCCGCCGTCGTCGCCCTTGAAGGCGTGAGCGCCAATACCTGGGCCTGCATACTGACCCTTTGCGTGCAGGTGGTTCCGGCGTCAGCCGAATAGTACACACGGTACCGTCCGGTTCAACGCAGCACGGTTAGAAAAGCCAATGAAGCGCCAACGGAGAAGTTAGCCGCCATCGCAGGAGTCTTGACGGCAGCCAGTAGAAATGGGTCCGATAGCCGATCCGTCAGCGGGCGGCCTTTCTTGTGGTGTCTTTGCGGCATCCCGGAAGAGACCTGGCAACTGCAGGCAAGATAGGACCATGCTGGTTCCTTCCCGCCGCCGTCTGCGGATCGAAGTCTTGATAGTACTGGGACTGTCGTTAGGACAATCCGCCGTCTACTCCGTGGTGCAGCTTCTGGACAAAATAACCAGCGCGCCGCTGGCTCAGGGCACCTCCACACTCAACAACTCCCAAAGCACGCGCGAATACTTTGACCTGACATATCAGCTGCTGGAAATCTTCTTCGCGCTGGTACCTGTCGTTCTGGTGTTCTACTTCCTGACCGAGCAGCACAGAACGAACACCGGCAACGGCTACGGCAGTGTTTCTGCCTTCACAAAAATCGGTTTTAATTTTGCCCGTCCCGGAATGGACATGCTGCAGGGGCTCGGGCTTGCCGTCCTGATAGGCGTCCCCTCACTGGGCCTCTACGCGGTCGGGCGGGCACTGGGCATCACGACAGCGATCATTCCCAGCGCCCTGGACCCTTACTGGTGGACGGTTCCCGTGCTGGTTTTGTCAGCGGTGCGGCACGCGATCGTCGAGGAAGTCATCGTGGTGGGTTATCTGCTGGACCGCTTTGGGAAGTTTGGCTGGTCAGTGCCCCTGGCCATTCTTGCCAGTTCCACGCTGAGGGGCAGTTACCACCTGTATCAGGGTTTCGGGCCGTTTATTGGCAATGCCGTGATGGGCGTGGTCTTTGCACTGATCTATACCAAGAGCCGCCGTGTGATGCCACTTGTCATCGCCCACGCACTCCTCAACATTGTGGCGTTCGTCGGTTTCAGCCTGTTTGGAAGGGCGGTCGGGCTCGGCTAATTGACTCAGCCCTCGGTACTGGGCCTCCGCGCAAAGATTCCAGCCTTGTGCCGCCCTCATCACCCGTGCGTGAGCGCACTGCCAGTCTCATTGACCGCTGTAGGTGTGCTGACCGGCTGAGGTAAGGATCTGGGACATGGACCCCTTCGTTTGGGGGAGCTTCTCCGGTGGCCGTTCAGGTGCTCAGGCTGGTGCCCTGATGACCGGCAGTTGCAGTGGCTAAGGTCGAGGAACGAGCTGGTATGCGTAAAGCAGAGGCGCGTCCACGCTTGATGCTGTGAATTCCACGGGGCCCGATTGCGGAATACGGAGTTTAATACTTTCGCGGGCACCGTTGCAGGCAGCACCAAAGTCGATCAGCTCGCGTTCTTCCACGCGTGCAGTCAGGAAGGCTTTGCCGCCGCCGTCACACGCCAGCACAAGGGTGTAATTGCCTTCAGGCACGGTCACGATGTTACTGACGGGCTCCGCATCCAGGATTTTGCCGGCGCCCTCGGCCACTGCTGTGCCGGCAGTCGGGAGCGCGGTGGCCGTCCACGATGGGATATCAGCGCTCTCGACCGAAAGCTGCTGAGTGCAGCCCGAGAGTGCGACCACGGCTGCAGCGGCAGCGACACCTTGGAAGCCGTGCGTAATGGACAAGAATCGGAAGGGCATGCCTCCAACTTACCCGGAAATCAGAAGGGGGCGGAGGCACCCTGCAGGGCCACCCGGCCCACGATGCATCCTGAATGCTTAAGAGCTTTTCCCCTTAGATGCCGCCACTGCGACCGCGCCGACCAGTCCAGTTAGGGCGAACAGAATTCCTACGATCTGGTCTGTGCCGTAGGCGCCGGGCGCGATAAATGTCACCCCCAGTAAACCCAGGAGTGCCATTGCCGCCAGACTGAAACGCCGCATTGATAACTTCCGGACGCACGACAGGGATGTGTGGGGGAGCAGCCGGCTACTACTGCACCACACAGCCCCAGCCATGGTTCCGCTCAATTGGTGAAGCTCCGGTCAAATAGCGGTTGACCGGAGCTTCGGTCCATTATGCCTACCTGAACCTTGTGGTTTGCTGGGAAGGCAGCACCAGGGCCAGACATTATCCACAGATAATTGCCTGACTCGCCAGGCCTGGCGTATTACACACCTGCGCTGGGGTCGGTCCGCCCCTGTATCCAATCCTGCAATTGTTGGGGAAGGTAACCCGGCGCCTGTGGTCCAGGGCCGTCCACCCTCGACGGTCCCAGGGCGGCGCAAAGTAGTTGATCTGACGTGCCAGCTGCTGGAGACGTCATTTTTCGCTTTCGTGCCGGTTGTGTTGATGTTCTGCTTTCCAACCGTCAGGGCCAAACGAAGTCGGGAGCCGGCTATGACCGTACATCCTCATTTTCTGGTGCCTTGCTCTGCTGCAGGGGCCCGGATTGCCCTGATCTTTGGTTGCCTCGCCTGGCCTGTACGCACAGTTTGGACTCCTACGGCAGCCGGAAAGTGTCCGGAAAGTGCCGGGGCGGCCGGCGGTAAAGGCGGAGCCTGTGACAAGACGCATCACCGTGGCAAACATTGAGGAAAGGGCGGCAAAAGCGGGGGAGTGAACTGCTCCCAAGGGCTGGAGACAAAGGCGCCGGCTCATTGGTGGACCGTATTTTGCCTGCCCCGCCAGGTGTCCTGCCCGCTGAGCGGTAGACTCCTTTCGTGCTGAATGAGTTTTGGAATGGTGCCTCTAAGTTTTACAAAGCCTTGGTGTTTGGTGCCATGGGGTTCATCGCCGCAGGCCTCGTTATTAGCATCCTGGGCAATGCTACGCAGAATCAGGGGCTGGCTTTCGCTTCTTTGCCCGTGATCGGAATTGGTCTGGTTCTCCATGCGGTAGGAGTCGCGGTACGCGGGCACCAGGTCCGCAAGATGATCAGGTAACGCGGGCCGCCGCCGGCTCAGCACTGGTACGGAGGCCCCCGGCTGGATAGTTGCACGACGGCATGGCCCCAAAACTTTCACGACCCCTCCGCCCTGTTGTCGTGAAAATCTTTCGTGAACAGGACGGTCTGCCCGGCCGTCTCCGGAGGGCGCGTAACCCGGACAGAACTGCAAGGAATACATGAAGCTATCGTTAGTCGATTCTCTGGCCCAGGGAATCATTGCCTTCAGCGCAACCCCCTCCCCGAGCGCTGGCGAGAATGGGCTAAGACCAGGTCTTAGCCCCGACCAGGTGACCCCGGGCTTCCTTGGCTTCGTGATGACAGCGTTCATGGTTATAGCCGTTGTGATGCTGATGGTGTCGATGACCGGGCGAATCCGCCGCATGAGATACCGGGCACAGGTCAGTGAAGCGGGCGGTGAGGGTCCTGCTCTGCCCGGTGCCCGCAGTGCGGAGCAGTCCGGGGATGACCCGGCCCAGCAGGCGGTCTGACACCACTATTCGTCCTTCCCGTTCCGTCAAACCGAGTGTGTGAAGGAGAAGGGGTGGCCTGCTCGCTCTTCCAGGTCAGGTCGCCCTTGAAAGGCGGCTGTAATCGTGTCGCTGTCGTGGTGGCGCTGTCCCAGGGAATGTCCAGTTGAGTTAGGGTAGCTTTACCTTTACTGTGCTGGATTGTGACTGTACAGCCAGAACTGGCAGGAGTCTCGTTCGCCGCCACACTGGCCGGCTTCGGAGACCGCACCGCCATCAGGACCAAAAACCAATCAGTGAGCTACGGCGAACTGGCACGCCGCGTAGAGGACATGGCCCGAACCTTCGGCCCCGCCCGGCGGCTCATTGCCCTTGAGGCAGGGAATTCCCTGCCGTCCCTGGTGGCCTACCTCGCGGCCCTGTCCTCCGGCAACCCATTGCTGATCCTGCCCGCAGCCGGCGGGACCGCCGCCGAGGCGCTCGTCGCCGCCTACGATCCCGACATCGTGGTCCGCGCGTCCCAGGGCGAGGCGGTACTGGACGTACGGCGGGACGAAACCCGGCATGAGCTGCACCCGGAGCTGGCGCTTCTGCTGAGCACCTCCGGATCCACCGGTTCCCCCAAACTCGTTCGCCTGTCCGCCGAAGCCGTCCAGGCCAACGCCTCGGCGATAGCCGAATACCTGCACCTGCGCCCCAGCGACACCGCGGCCACCACGCTTCCGCTCTCCTACTGCTACGGGATGAGCGTGGTGAACAGCCACCTCCTGGTGGGCGCGTCCCTGGCGCTGACCAACCTTTCAGTAGTGGACCCGTGTTTCTGGGAACTGGCCCGCACCGAAAACGTCACATCCTTCGCCGCCGTGCCCTACACGTTCGATCTCCTCGAACGCGTCGGATTTGAGCACATGGACCTGCCCGGCCTGCGCTACATCACCCAGGCGGGCGGCCGGCTCGATCCGGACCGCGTGCGTTCCTACGCGGAACTGGGCAGGCGGCAGGGCTGGGACCTGTTTGTAATGTACGGGCAGACCGAAGCCACGGCCCGCATGGCCTACCTGCCGCCTGACCTGGCCGCAGAACACCCCCACGCCATAGGAGTGCCCGTCCCCGGTGGATCCTTCCGGCTGGAGCCCGTCCCCGGCCTGGATGCCTGCGAGCTCGTCTACTCAGGTCCCAACGTCATGCTGGGGTACGCCGAACAGCCGGAGGACCTTGCCCTGGGACGGGTCGTCACCGAGCTTCACACCGGTGACCTCGCCAGGTGCGGGTCCGATGGCCTCTATGAAATCGTTGGCAGGCGCAGCCGGTTCGTCAAAATCGTCGGCCTGCGGGTGGACCTGGGCCAGGTGGAACGGCTCCTGGCCGATTTTGGCCTGACCGCCGCCGCTGCCGGCTCGGACGACGCAGTGGTGGCCGCGGTGGAAGGAAGCCACGATCTTGCCCTGGTGGCCAAGACCCTTGCCCAGGACCTGGGCCTGCCGCGTTCAGCTGTCCAGCTTCATGCCGTGAGGTCCATACCGCGCCTCGACAACGGAAAGCCGGACTACCCCGCGGTCCTGGCCCTGGCGTCACCGGATGATGACAGCACCGATGGTAGTGGCACTGCGCCGGAACCGGCAGGAGACCCGGCTGACGTGCGGCGGATCTTCGCGGAGGTCCTCGAACAGGACGAGATCGCCGACACGGACAGCTTTGTTTCCCTGGGCGGTGACTCGCTGTCCTACGTCGCAGCGTCCGTCCGGCTGGAGCGTTCCCTCGGCTACATCCCGCAGGGCTGGCACCTGATGCCGGTCTGCGAACTTGTGCCTGCCCCGCACCGGGCTCAGGGGACGCCGCCCGCGGCCGCGGGTGAGCCTGCGGTCCGGCCGACCGGGCAGGTCGCGCGAAATTCCCGGAGCTGGCACCAGCGGTTGCTTGCCCCGATGGAAACCGGGATTGTGCTCCGCGCCATTGCCATCATCTTCATTGTTTCCACGCATATAGGTTTCTTCCATTGGGAAGGGACCGCCCACGTACTCATCGCCGTCGCCGGCTATAACTTTGCGCGCTTCCAGCTGACCGGTACCCGCGGTGCCCGGCTCCGGCGGCAACTGCGCAGCGTTGCCCGGATCGTGGTGCCAAGCGTTGCGGTCATAGGTTTAGCCTTTGCCGTGACGGATACCTATACCTGGGCGAATGTTTTCCTGCTGAACTCCCTGCTGGGGCCGGAAGGATGGACCGACTATTCCCGGTTCTGGTTTATCGAGATCCTGGTCTACATCCTGCTGGGCCTCGCTGCGCTGATGGCAATTCCTGCCGCTGACCGAGCCCAGCGCAGGTGGCCGTGGGCCTTCGCCCTTGCCTTGATTGCTGTTGATCTGCCGTTGCTCTTCGGCCTTGTTGACAGCCGGTATCCGGGGCAGGGGCCGGTCCTGTGGTTGTTCGGGCTGGGCTGGGCCGCGGCCGCGTCGCGGACGCTGTGGCAGCGGGCAGCCGTGACAGCCATTGCCCTGCTCACTATCCCTGAATCCTTCGACGACCAGTACCGCAGCGCAACCATCCTGGTGGGCTTCCTCATCCTGCTTTGGCTGCCAACGTTGACCGTCCCGCGCGGACTGCACCGGGTCACGGCACTGCTGGCCAGCGCCTCGCTGTACATCTACGTCACCCACTGGCTGGTGTACCCGCTTGTCGATCCGGCGCAGAAGGGCCTGGCCGTCGCCGTTTCCCTGGCAGCAGGCATCCTCTACTGGGCCGCAGCCACCCGGGCCATGGGCATGGTGGAAAAGATGTTCAGGAAGCGGCCTACGCCAGCGCCAGCCGCATCAACACACGCGGGAAGCCGTTGAGTACCGAGTCCGTGTCCGCGGCCTTGGTGAAGCCTGAGTACCAGCACCAGCCGCCGCCTATGGGGATGGGATGCGACTTAGCTGGAGGGGTCGGTCCGTCATGATGATCCAGGGGACGATCTTGACGTACGCCACCATCCCGATGAGCTCCACTAATGATGTCTGGGTGACGACGACGAGGGATACCAGGGCGAGCGGCTCGGGAAGGGCCAGGACCAGGGGGAGTACGACCAAGGAGTTGCGTGTTGCGCCGCTGAAGATCACGGCCTTGGCACTGGCGGCGTCCAATCCGCCGGCCCGCCGCGGCAGCCATTCCGGGCGGGACCATCACCACCAGGAACGCCGCGTAGTTCGGGATAACTGGCCTGCCCTACGGGGGCAGCGGGATGACTGTGCGGTGTTTGCCGCCTGGGGTGAGGCGCGGAGGACCGGGGTCTCTGGTTAGGGTGACGTTGCCCAGTCCGTGGCTGGTCAGCACGGCGGCGATTTCGGATCGGGCTGCTTCGAAGATCCTCGCAGGATCCGCACCAGCAGCGGGCTGTAGCCGGAGGGTGAGGCTCTGGGGTCCTGTTTGGATGATCTGACCTTTAGTGAGGCCGTGAACTTTGTCCAGCGCCGTACTCAGCGTCAGGGGTGTCACTGGAACGGGGAGCCCGGCGCTTCCCGGGAAGGTCAGCAGCTCCGCTGTTCGTCCCTGTACGTGTATGGCCGGCGTCAGGTCCCCGCACGGGCACGGGTCCGTCCTTGTGGTGACGCTGTCTCCCAGGTCGTAGCGCAGGATGGGTTGTATGCGGTTGGCCAGGTTGCTCAGCAGCACTGTGTGCGAGGGCTGGCCGGGCGGGACAGGTTTGTGGTTGGCGTCGACCGGTTCAAGGATGACCCAGTCGCTGTTGATGTGAAGCCAGCCTTCCCGGCAGCTGTAGCTCAGAAAGGGGCATTCGGTCGCTGCGTAGCTGTGGAGGACCTTGGCTCCGAACGCTGCGCCGATCCTGGCGTAGTCTCCAGCAGGCAGTCCCTCGGCGGAGAGAATAACGGCAACGGGGTGGATGTTCAGCCGTCCTGCTTCCTGCTCCAAGGCCAGCAGCCGGCCGGTGGAGGCGTAGGGGGCTAGAAGGGCCGGGCGGCAGCTGTCCAGTTGGGCGACGAGGTCCGGCATCGGTGTCTGGACCGGGAACACAGCCACGCGTTGCCTGCCTGGCCCGTTTTGGAGCGCGGCCGCGGCTGCTGCTGAGGCGAAGTGGCCGCCGGTGGCGATGACCATGGCGGTCCGCCCGCGCCGACGGATGATCTCTTTGATGTCGGCCGGGGTGAGCCAGGAACTGAGCATGTGGAATGTCAGGGCCTTGGCCACGGCCAGGGATCTGGTGTCGAGCAGGAAGATTCCCCGGGTGCCGGTCGTACCGGATGTCGTAGCGACCGTGTACCGGTTGAGGAATTTTGCGCCGACCAGTGATGTGTCAGCGACGAACGACTGCATTTCCTCCAGTGTCACGGCTGGGTCTGTGACCCAGTCATCGAAATGGGCCATCAGTGCGGCCTTCGTCGTCGCGGGCAGCAGTCCCGGGTCGGTGATCCGGGCCGGCAGGCCCTGATAGAGCCGGCGGTAGTACGGGGAGCGTGTCCGTGCGTAGGTGACGATCTCTGCCAGTCGTTCCCGTTGACGTTCCAGGATCGCAGCGCTGCCTCGTTTCCGGGCCGCCCGGGCATCGAGTAACAGCCCGATAGGTGTCTCTCTTATGGTTCCTCCTGACCCTGGCAGTGTTCTCCTCTCACGACTCGTGATTTCTCAGGCGTTGAACAGCCGGGTGAGGACGCCGGAGCTGATGAGGATGAACAGGCCCAGCCCGATGAACACCGCAGGGACCAGCCAGTGTTCTATCTTCTCCAGGTTTTCGGTGACTTTGGGGTGCGTGCCTACAACGCGTCCCAGTGCGCACCAGACGGCAACAAGGATCAGGAACACAATGATGGTGACCACGGTGTCCTGCGGCGCCATGGTCCGGAAGATCGGGGTATAGATGGCGATGTTGTCCGCGCCGTTGGCGATGGTGATACCGGCGACGCTGAGCAGGCCGACTGCGCTGATGGCAGTTTCTTCCTCCTCTTCCCCGCGTTGGCGCAGGAAACGGATCAGGCCGATGACGCCGATTCCCAAAGGGACCAGGCCGAGCCAGCCGACCCATTCGTCCGGGACAAGCGTCAGCCCCAGGGCGGCCAGAACGCTGATGCCGACCAGGGTGATGAATCCCAGGTACTGCCCGCCGACGATCTCCCAGGGCCGGGGCCGGCCTTTCGAGGAGGCAAGGAACAGGACGGTCAGCACGACGATGTCGTCAATGTTCGTGGCGGCGAACATGGCTGCCGCCGCTGCGATGATGCCAAGCATTGGTCGTGCACCTCTCGGTGGGCCCCTGACGGGTTTCATTCCGGCGGGGTGGATCAGATGGGCGTGGTGAAGGTTCCGATCAGGTTCTGCAGGCTCAGGATCCAGGTGGTCCAAACACCGGAGACCATCAGGACGCCGATCAGGACCAGGGTCGCGGCTCCTGCGAGGTTGAAGGTCCTGATGTTTCGGCGGACGAAGCCCAGGGTGCCGGTGACCCAGCTGAATCCGCGGGCGACGAGGAGGAACGGGATGCCCAGGCCGATGCAGTACGCGAAGCCGAGCAGCGCCCCGCGCCAGGCCGACCCGGTGGTGGTGCTCAGCGCCAGCACGGCGCTGAGGGTCGGGCCGATGCAGGGGGTCCAGCCCAGCCCGAACCCGATGCCCAGCAGCGGGGCGCCAGCCAGGCCGGTGTTCGGTTTCCAGGCCAGTTTGGCCGTGCTCTGCAGGAACGGGATCTTCCCGGACAGTGCCACACCCATGACGATGACGACCGCGCCCAGGACGCGGGTGATCTCATCGCTCCAGCTCACCAGCCAGGACCCGATGGTCCCGAACGCCGCACCGTACAGGGTGAAGACCGCGGCGAAGCCGAGGATGAAGAGCCCCACGCCGGCGGTGGTCCGCCGGCGTGCGGCCTTTTCATCGGTTCCGGCGAGACCGGAGACGTAGCCCAGATAGCCCGGGAGCAGGGGCAGGACGCAGGGTGAGATGAACGAGACCAGACCGGCAATGACCGCCAGAGGCACGGCCAGGAGCAGGGCTCCGGACTGCACGGCCTCGGCGAAGTACCCGCCCAGATTCACGCCCTGTTCTCCGGGTCCTTCCCGGGCAGCAACGTTCCCAGGACCAGGACGGCGACGCCGACGGTGACGAAGACGTCGGCGAGGTTGAACGTCGGGAACCATCCGCTGTGCAGATAATCCACGACCCCGCGCCCGTCGAGCCGGTCAATGAAGTTCCCGATGCCCCCGCCGGCGACAAGGATTCCGCCGGCAAAGGAGGTCCTGGACATCTTCGGGGCGCTGACGGTCAGCCAGGACAGCAGCGCGGCGATGACGACCCCGGTACCGGCCACGACAACGCCGGTGGGCAGGGCCGCGCCGAGGCTGAAGGCCACCCCCGTGTTGTACAGAAGCTTGATCGTCAGCAGCGGCGTCTCGATCACCTCGCCCCGGGCGAGGTTGGCTTCCGCCTGTGCCTTGATGAACAGATCGGCTCCGGCGAGCAGGAGCGCGCCGATCAGCAGCCCGCCCCGCCGTCTCCACGGCCGGGGCGGGGCGCTGGTCCGCACCGGTGCCAGTTGGCTCACCGGGCCGGTTCCAGGCTGGGGACGGTGTCCTGGGTGACCGGGATGGTGCCGTACTTGCTGACCCGGCCGGCGCGGACACCGTTGGCGATGACGACGATTTCGGCCAGTTCGTGGATCAGGACCACCGCTGCCAGTCCCAGGATCCCGAACAGGGCCAGCGGGATCAGCACCGCGATCAGGACCAGGGACAGGCCCACGTTCTGGAACATGATGCGCCGGGTGCGGCGGGCGTGCTCCAGCACCTGGGGCAGGTGGTGCAGGTCCTCGCCCATCAGCGCGACGTCGGCGGTTTCGATGGCCACATCGGTGCCCATCGCGCCCATCGCGATGCCGGTATCGGCGGTCGCCAGGGCAGGGGCGTCGTTCACACCGTCACCGACCATGGCGGTCGGCTGCCGCCCCTTCAGGGTGCGGATGATGTCCGCCTTGTCTTCGGGGCGCAGGTCGGCGTGGACTTCGGTGATGCCCGCTGCCTTCCCCAGGGCCTCGGCGGTAAGCCGGTTGTCACCGGTGAGCATCGCCGTGGTGTAACCGGCGCGGCTCAGCCGTTCAATGACGGCTGCGGCCTCCGGGCGAAGTTCATCGCGTACGGCCACGGCGCCAATGAGGACGGAGTTCTCCTCAACCAGGACCGCTGTCGAACCGCCGGCCTGCATCCGCCGGACGGTGTCCTGCAGCGCCCCGGGGGCGATCCACCCGGGCCTGCCAAGCCGGGCGCTGTGCCCGTCGATGGTCCCTTCGAGCCCGGCCCCGGGGACCGTGTCCAGACCGATGACGGTGACCCGGTCCGTGGCGGCGGCGAGGATGGCCCGGGCGAGCGGGTGTTCGCTGCGTTCCTCCAGGCCGGCGGCAACGGCCAGCACCCGTTCCCGGGTGGAGGAGGCGGTGGCGGCAACCTCGATCACGGCGGGTTTGTTGCGGGTCAGGGTTCCGGTCTTGTCCAATGCGATGGTGCGGATTTTGCCCAGGGTTTCCAGGGCTCCGCCGCCCTTGATCAGGACGCCCATCCGGCTGGCCGCACCGACGGCGGCGACTACGGTCACGGGCACGGAGATGGCCAGGGCACACGGTGAGGCTGCCACCAGGACCACCAGGGCACGTTCGATCCACAGGAGCGGCTCGCCCACGATGAAGCCATAGACGGAAATCAGCACGGCGGCGATCAGGATGCCCGGGACCAACTTTTTGGCGATGGAGTCGGCCAGGCGCTGGCCGGGGCCCTTGCGGGACTGCTCGGCCTCCACGATGTGCACGATCCGGGCCAAGGAGTTGTTCTCCGCGGTGCTGGTGACCTCGACCTCGAGCGGGCCGGTGCCGTTGATCGAGCCGGCGTAGACGTCGCTGCCCGGTCCTGCTTCGACCGGGACTGATTCGCCGGTCAGGGCCGACGTGTCCAGGGAGGTGCGCCCGGTCAGGACGCGCCCGTCGGTGGCCAGCCGTTCGCCCGGGCGCACGATCATGGTCTCACCCAGCACCAGCCCGGACGGGGCGACGGTGACTTCGGTTCCGTTGCGCAGGACCCGGGCCTCAGCCGGGACCAGGTCCAGCAGCGCCCGCAGCCCGCGCCGGGTGCGGGCCACCGAGTATTCCTCCAGCCCCTCGGAGATGGCATACAGGAAGGCCAGCATCGCCGCTTCCTCGACCTGGCCCAAGGCAACGGCGCCCGCTGCGGCGATCGTCATCAGCGTGCCGACACCGATCTTGCCCTTGGCCAGCCGGCGCAGAGTTGAGGGAACGAACGTCCACCCCGCGACCAGCAGCGCCGCAGCCTCCAGCGGCAGGGTGACCCACTCGGACGCGTCCAGCAGCGAAGCGATCCAGGCGACCAGCAGCAGAGCGCCGGAGACCGCGGCAGCGCGGACCTCGGTCACCTGCCAGAAACCCTCCGCCTCTTCCTGACCTTCTTCTGTTACCGGCTTGTCATCGCCGCAGCAGGCGTCACTCACAGTTGCTCCCCTTTGGTGGTTGCGGCGTCGCAGGACGCGTCACCGTAAACCGGGCACAGGCTGACCGCGTTGCCCGTCGCGGCCAGAAGGATCTCAGCCTGGGCCAAAACGTCGATCAGCTCAGGCCGGGTCAGCGAATAGAACACCTTCCGGCCCTCCATCCGGCCCGTCACCAGCCCACAGTCCCGCAGGCAGGCCACATGCGCTGAAACCGTGGACTGCGCCAGACCCAGTACCTGGGTGAGGTCACCGACCCTGACCTCACCCTGGGCAATGCGCTTTACGATGGCCAGGCGGGCCGGGTCCGCCAAAGAATGGAACAACGCGGCGGCCGGATCCAACCGGGTGCCGCTCCTCATATCAATCGTCATATGCCGATGATATCTAAGCTTGCAGATATGTGCCAGACGCAAGCCCTCCATGGTCTCCTGAATGCAGGTCGGAGCCAGTCCGCGCATGGCCCGTGGAAGGGGGTATGCGGAGCGGTGTTGGTGCGGTCCGGGGCGTCCGGAGAGAATGACGCCGCTTCCGGGCAGCGCGGGCACCCGGGTGAGGCCGATGCTCAGGTCCTGGGCGGGTACGGTGGCCGAGACGCTCCACCGATTCCCGTGCACGCATGACCGGCCTTCAGGATATGCGCAGGTGGCTGGAATATTCGGGAAATCCCAGCGCACCCCTGTACGGGAGGGCTGGGGAGGCAGCCTAAAACGGCATCCCAGTTTTTTCTAGGGGTTGAGTGTGGAAGTGATCAGGGCTTTCAGGGTGCTCTTGTCGAGTCCGCCCAGGATTCTGGCCGCGACACGGCCCTTTTTGTCCAGCACGAGGGTGGTCGGGACCGCCTGGGGCGGAACGAAGCGGGTCATGGCGAGCAGCACCTTGCCGTCCTTGTCCTGCACGCTTGGATACGTCACGCCGAAGGTCCGCTCGAAAGCTTCCGCGGTCGGCTTTTCATCCCGGACGTTAACGCCGTAGAACAACACTCCCTGCGGGGCGAACTCCTGGTACAGCGCTTCCAGGTGCGGGGCCTCGACACGGCACGGGGCGCAGGCCGCGTACCAGAAATTAAGTACCGTGACCGAACCGGACCAGTCACTGGAGTTGACAGGCGTGCCGTCATAAAGGGTCGCGTTCAAAGCCACCGGAGCCCCCCGTGACTCCTCGGCGTATTCCTGCACCGATCCGTCACCGGCAATGTAGTTCTTGTTATCCCCTGCCGCCGCCTGCTCGGCGAGCGGATCGGGTCCGGCGCAGGCGGCCAGGCCGAGGGAGGCCACTGCGGCCAAACCTGTCAGGATGCTGCGCCGGGCCAGGCCGCCGCCGGATGGGGTATTCATGGGATGACTTCCTCGTTCGTGGGTTTCCAAAAGGGGCATCACGCTCACTGCTTCCTTGGCGGATCAAGCCAGACCGCTGGGGAGCTCCACACCCGCAGAAACCGTTCCCGGCCCGCCCCCGTTTCCCGCGATGGCTTTTCGAGCGCAAGGCTTAACCGGAATCGGTTCAATCGTCTTTAGGCGATATTATCAGGACGAGGCTCCCTGAAGCGCAGGAGCCCCTTCTGCTAATTCTACGTATGGTAGAACTGCGGGTTACCAGACCTGTGCCCGCTTTTGATGAAACCGACCGGAAGGCAGCGATGTCCTCATCTGACGCAACGGACACTGCGGCAGCCCCAGTTCCTGCGCCGCTGGGTCCCGCCGGAATGCTGCGCTGGGCATGGACGCAGCTGACGAGCATGCGGACAGCGATCTTTCTCCTGCTTTTGCTGGCCGTGGTCGCCGTGCCCGGCTCGTTGTTCCCGCAGCGTCCGGCAAACCCTGCCCTGGTCACGCAGTACATCAAGGACCGCCCGGAGTACGGGAAAATCCTTGACTCGCTCCAGCTTTTCGATGTCTATTCCTCGGCCTGGTTCTCGGCAATCTACATCCTGTTGTTCATCTCCTTGATCGGATGCGTGATCCCCAGGGCACGGGCCCACTGGAAGGCCCTGCGCTCAGCCCCGCCGCGCACTCCCCGGCGGCTGTCCCGGCTGCCCGAATACGGCACGCTCGTGCTGCCGGCGAACGCCGCTGTCAGCCCGGGCGACGCCGTCCGGGACGCAGCGGAGGTTCTAAAGAAACGCGGCTACCGGGTCGACATCCGGGACGCTGACGGCCCGATGCCCTCACTGGGGGCCGAACGGGGACTGCTGCGGGAAGTCGGCAACCTCGTCTTCCACACCGCCCTGATCGGCGTGCTGGTTTCCGTGGCGATCGGCGGATTGTTCGGCTACCGGGGCCAAAAAATTATCATCGAAGGCGACACCTTCGTCAACACCCTTGTCGGCTACGACAACTTCACGCCCGGCACCAACTTCCAGTCCGACTGGCTGGACCCGTTCGCCCTCACCCTGGACAAGTTCGAGGTCCGCTTCGACCGCGAATCCATTAGGCAGTTCGGGCAGCCCATCGACTTCAAAGCCGCCCTGACGACCAGGGAAAGCCCTGATGCCGCCCCGCAACAGCAGGTCCTGAAAGTCAACGAACCGGTCTACTTCGGCGGGACCGGAATCTTCCTCGTCGGCAACGGCTACGCACCCATCATCACCGTCAAGGACGGTGACGGGAACACCGCGTTCAGCGGCCCCGTCGTGTCCGTGCCCAACGACGCCGTCTACACCTCCAGCATTGTCCTCAAGGTCCCGGACGCCGCGCCTTCCCAGCTGGGTTTCGTCGGGTTCTTCCTGCCCTCGGCCATCAAGAACCAGGAGGGTGTGTCCTACAGCTTCGACCCGGACCCGCTGAACCCGCAACTGAACCTGAACTCCTACTACGGTGACCTCGGGCTGGACACAGGCAAACCCCAGAACGTCTACAACCTGGACGTGCAGAACCTGACCCAGCTTAACGGCCGTGATCGTCCGGCCGGCGGCATTGTCCTGGACGCCGGGCAGAGCTACACCCTCCCGGAGGGCAAAGGTTCGATCAGTTTCGACGGGCTCAAACGCTACATCGGGGTGGACATCCGCACCGACCCCGGCCAGGCCGGTGTCCTGGTCTTTTCCCTGATCGCCACCGCCGGGCTGATCGTCTCCCTGTATGTGAACCGCCGCCGTGTCTGGCTCCGTGCCGGCGCCCACGAGGACGGGCGGACCATGATCGAATACGGGCTGCTGGCCCGCGGCGAAGACCACCGGCTCGCGCCCGAAGCCACCGCGATCCGTGCGCGGCTCGGCGCCCGCTGGAACCTGACCGAGTCCCGCCCCGCTGCGGCCACCGTCCCTGCCCGCTCACCGAAGGAGCACTAATGTCGGAGATCAACGAAACAATGGGTCAGTACAGTGAGCTGTTCATGCTCCTGGCCGCAGGCACCTACACCGTGGCGTTCATCGCCTTCGCCTGGGACCTGGCCCGCAGCAGCAAGGCCCTGCGGACGGTGGACCTCAGAGCCGCATCCGCCGCGCCCGCCCTGGCCTCCCGGCCAGCCAGGGTTCCGGTCAGCGCGGGAACCAGCGCCGCCGCGGACCGCGCGGCCTCCGGCGTTGGCGGACCGGCCGGCATTGCCGAACGCCCCAGCTCAGCAGCCCGTCAAACAGGAGCGGACGCGGCCGGTGCAGGACAAACCGCCGAGCCCGGCATGGGCTACGCCCCGGAGCAGCGCATGCCGGCGCGCATCGGTGTGGCCCTGACTGTGCTGGGCGCCCTGATCCACGGCGCCGGAGTCTTGACCCGGGCCCTCGGTGCGGGTCGGGTGCCGTGGGGGAACATGTACGAATTCCTCACCACCGGCGCCTTCGCCGCCGTGGCTGTGTTCCTGCTCGCGCTGATCCGTCGTGACCTGCGGTTCCTGGGAACCTTCGTGGTGGGCCTGGTCATCATCATGCAGGTGGCCGCCTCGGTGGCCTACTGGACTCCAGTGGGCCACCTCGTTCCGGCCCTGCAGAGCTACTGGCTGATCATCCATGTCTCCATCGCCGTGCTCTCCTCGGCACTGTTCACCCTGACCTTCGCGATGTCCGCCCTGCAGCTGGTCCAGTCCCACCGGCAAAAATCGGTGGCTGCCGGCGGAAAGGACAAGCTCGGCTTCATGCGCCTCGTTCCTTCGGCGCTTAGCCTGGAGAACCTCTCCTACCGCATCAACGCGCTCGGTTTCATCGGTTGGACCTTCACCCTCATGTTCGGTGCTATCTGGGCCGAGAAGGCCTGGGGCCGCTTCTGGGGCTGGGACACCAAGGAAGTCTGGACCTTCGTGATCTGGGTGGTCTACGCCGGCTATCTCCACGCCCGCGCCACCAGGGGATGGACGGGCACCCGTGCAGCCTGGCTGTCCATCGTCGGCTACCTGTGTGTGGTGTTCAACTTCACCATCGTGAACCAGTTCTTCAACGGCTTGCATTCCTACTCCGGGCTGTGATGGCATCACAGGTGCCTGAGCGTATCAACCGACCACGGCGGGCCAGGGCGGAAAGAGTGCCGGCACCGCCTTGCTGACCGCCATCGTCACTGTCCTCGCCTTCGACACCGGCATGGGCGGATGGATGCTTTTCATGCAATTCGGCAATTTCATGCCGGCCCCTACCGACATCAGCTTCTTCTTCCTCATGCAAGTCGGTCTGGTTCTGGAGTTCTTCACCGCATACCAGCCGTCCGCTGGCTCATTCGGCGTCGCGTCAAAGTCGTCTCGCTGTGATCGTTAAGGATGCAATGCGAGTGGGTCCACCGCGAACTCCCGCTCGCCGTGCTGGAAGCACCTGCACCGGCACGGTCTTCCGGTATGGTCACCGACACGGCTACCACAGTGGCCTCCCGAAACCCGTGCGACCGGACCCTGCGGCGTCCACGGTCGGCCACGACGACTCCGCAGCCGCGGGCACCCGCATACGGTTTCGTCGGTTTCGACGCGCAGGAGCATCCAGCCCCGGTGCCGGCAGTAGCATAATGAGAAGCGTCCGGGATGGCGAGCAGCGCGACACGAATGTGTCGGATGAACTGCCCGCTAGGAATGCCGTGCGGTCCCGCCCCAAACGACGGAAGCAAAGTGAACCGACGATGCAAATGATCTCGACAACTAAGTTCCGGGCAGTGAAGACATCTGCGATGCTGTTGTGTCTCTCATGGCTGGTTGTCGGCTGCTCAGGTGGAAACGCAGAATCCGAAGCAGCTCCAAGCGCATCGGTGCTTCCATCGCCGGAGTCCAGTCCCAACAGTTTGGCGGGAAGCGAAGTCTGCGGGGACCTTCTTGCTCAACAGGAGTCGTTCAACTATTTTCCGCCGTTGATCTTGTCCAAGCGTGAGGGAGCGCCGGAAGCGCTGGATGAGGCCATAAAGAAGGTTGAAGACGTCGACGCGTCGGCTATACCGGAGTTGGAGGCGAAGCTCAAGGATTTGGCAGCAACGATGAATCTTGGACGCGGCGAAGCGAAAGATTTTGACTACGATAAATTTGTGGCCGCCAAGATCGAGGTTGATGAGTGGATAACTAAAAACTGCCTGTGAACACCGGTTGATTCGGTCCACGGACGTCCAGTGCTTGTGTGAGTCTCGTGTCCGGCCATGAAAATTCACGAATCGTGGAACGGATCCCGGACCGCTTTCGATGCCGCCTCCGCGGTGGCTTTGTCGTCCTTGGCCCCGGTCATCCATTACCGGATTGTCCAGATCCGGCTATCGGGCCGCTGCTTTCGATGTCCCTGCTGCAGAGAAGCAAGGACTGATCACGGGGCAGCTGCCCGCGACCAACACCCGGCGCCCCAACCGCCCACAACGCCAGGTTCAGCTTCCTAAACGCGCCAAAGCCTAGCTGGTCTGCCCGAGAATATGTGACGCAATTTACATTCTCGCCCATCCTTTCCCGGAGTTGTTCCGAAGTACTGGTGCCCCCTTCCCGAGGGCACCAACGTCACACGCGCGTGTATGAGGAGATTTTCCCCAGGACGGAAGAAGAGCAATGAAACAGCACAAGCTATTGCTGGCCTCCCTGACCATGGCCGCCCTGCTGCTCTCCGGCTGCGCAACAGCGGCCGGATCGGCGTCCACCCCGGCCAACGTCTCGACACCGGCAGCTCCGCCTGAGACCGGGAACGCCGGCAACCACGGCGGCGGGCACAACGCAGGGGGTCATCATCACCCGAAGCGACCATCGACGGGCCCAGCGATGCTGCCCTAATGGTCTGCGGGAAACAACCGATGGACAGGCTCAAGTCCATCCTGGACCTGGACGCGGATCCACACACCGCCAACGACTGGGCCGACAACACCTTCACCTGCACCTATCACCTGGGCGAAGGCGCGCTGAAAATCTCCGTCAAGGAAGATAAAGACCAGGCAACTGCACGGACAACCTTCGATGCAATGCAGGGCCTTGCCAAGGACGCCGAACCCATCGAAGGACTCGCCAACTTGGGCTTCCCGGCCTATGAGACCGCAGACGGGTCAGCGGTCTTCCAAAAAGACAGCTTCGTCCTGCACGTGGACGGCACAAACCTGCCCGCCACCCTCGGGCCGGAAAACATTACCCGGAACGCCCTGGCCTACCAGCTCTCCACCACCATCCTGGCCTGCTGGGTAGAACACCCCTAACAGACACCCCGGCGGTACCCGTCAAAGGTTCACCCATAAAGGCAAACACCAGAACCGGTCCACAGGCTATAACGTCCTCGCGGTTTATCTGGCCGCCGGTGTCCTGGCGTTCGCCGGCGTGTTCTCCCCCCGGCGGGCGCTGTGCTGATGTCGGTATCCCCGATTGTGGTGGCCCTGAACGCCCAGTTGCTGCGGAGGGTGAAACTGAATCCATCCCGGGTACGTTGATCATAAGGCTGTGACCGGCACGAAGCCCCTGCCGGTACGCTTAAAACCATTGATCCGGTGTGGAAGGGAGGAAAGTTATGACCGCAGTATCACGCGGCCCCGTCACCGCTTTCCTCCTCCGTGCAGGCCTTCCGACCGCAGCACTGGCCATCATCGCAGGGATTTTCGGCATGCACATCATGACCGATGCGCACAACATGATGACCGATGCGCACAACATGCCCGCCGGGCCCGCCATGCCCGCAGCAGCTGCCGGCCCGGCCATGGCGCCGATGTCCGGCGCCCCGACCGGCAATGCCGGCCATGGGCCAGGACGAGTACCGGACGGGGCAGCAGTTGCCGAAACGGCAACCGGCTCCTCTTCCTCCTGTTCCGTCGCAGGGTTCTGTCCCGAGATGTCCGCGATGGACAACGACTGTGTGCTGTCACCGGGAAACACGCCACTGACGGCCCCTATGCCGGGAACAGCACCATCCGTGCTGCCGGAATTCGATGGCCGGGCTGCGGCCGGCACGAACTATTCATACTCACCGGACAGCCCTTCCCCCGGTGACCTCTGTATCAGCCGTACGTAAACCGGCACTTTTGCGCCGTGTCCCGTCCCGGCGCACAGCCCAGCCACCAGCACGCATGAAGCAGCCCCGCCCTCCGGCCGGGCCGCCCCTGCACGCAACGTCCAAGGCGCCCTAAGCGCCGCTGGTACTTTTGAGGACCCCGATTTTTATGAAAAAAACCCTGACCATTTCCGCTGCCGCCATCGCCGCAGCCATCGCCCTCGCCGGGTGCTCCGCCGGCCCTGAAACAGCCAGTCCGGACGCAAGCATCACGCCCGGCATAAACCATGACAGCTCCGGCATATCATCCAGCCCGGCTCCAGCAGCTTCGGCTGACTTCAACGACGCGGACACCATGTTCGCGCAGATGATGATCCCGCACCACACCCAAGCGGTGGCCATGAGCGACATCATGCTCAATAAAGAAGGTATTCCCGACGCGGTGACCCTCCTGGCGGCCAAGATCAAAGCGGCCCAAGCCCCCGAGATCGAGAAAATGACCGGCTGGCTTGAAAGCTGGGGCCAGCCCACGGTGATGCCCACGAACATGCCTTCGACCCACAGCATGTCCGGGATGATGGGCGGGGACGACATGGCCAAACTCGAGGCCGCGCAGGGTACCGAGGCCGCCAGGCTGTTCCTTACCCAGATGATCGCCCACCATGAAGGCGCCGTCATGATGGCCAAGACCGAAACCACCAACGGCAAAAACGCCGACGCGGTCCAGCTCAGCAAGGACATCGTCAGCTCCCAGGAAGCGGAAATCCAGGAAATGAAAGACCTGCTGGCCCCCCTGTAGCAAGCACACATCCGGCACCGGCCCCCTCCCGGGGGCCGGGCCCTCCCACAGACATTTCCCGGTCCACCCTTTGGAGTTTCCGTGCCCCTGCACTCTTTTACCCGTCGCCTGCCCGGGGCTGCCCTCGCGGCCGCCGCCCTTCTGTTTACGCTGTCCGCCTGCACCCCCGGCTCAACAACCGATAGGCCGGGCGCCGGCACCGCACCGTCCATTGCGGCCTCGGGCCTTCCGAGCTCCCACGTCCATGGACTCACCGTCATCGGTGACACCGGCCAGGTACTCCTGGCCACCCACGACGGCCTCTTTGACGTCACCACGTCCCCGGCCACCAAAATCGGTGACACCAACGACCTGATGGGCTTCACCACAGTCGGTGACAAGGGCCCGTTTTACGCCTCCGGGCACCCGGGCCCCGAATCGGATCTGCCCAACCCGATGGGTCTACTGAAGTCCTCCGACGGCGGCAAAACCTGGGAACAGCTCTCCCGGCAGGGGGAATCCGACTTCCACGCCATGACCATCACTAAATCCGGCATTATTGCCTTCGATGGGACGCTGCGCACCAGCCCTGACGGGAAGACCTGGACAACCGCGTCGGCCGGGTTTGCCCCGGCGGTCCTGGCCGGGCATCCCGGCAGTGACACCGTTCTGGCCACCACCGAGGAGGGTATCCAGCGCTCCACCGACGCCGGCGCAACGTGGAAGCCGTTGGACGGCGGGCCGGTGATCCAGTTCGCCGCCTTCGCGAACCCGGCCGAGGCCGTGGGCGTTGAACCGGACGGTACGGTGCACTACTCCGCTGACGGGGGGCGGACCTGGACGCAGAAGGGCCGCATCGATGCCCAGGTGGTGGCGGTCGCCGCGGTCAAGGGCGAGGACGGCATGCCCTGGATCTGGGCGGCCACCCCGGACGGGATCGTTTCCTCCACGGACGGGGGAATGACGTTCCGGCCAGCGGGCGCCTAATAGCCTGATTCCTGACTGGTTCCTGACCTGTTGGGCATACCGCTGGCGTGTCTAGGGAGAAGGGGACGGCCGGGAACGGCTCCGGCGGCCCCTCGCCCAGTGACAGGAGCCACCACGTCAGTGCCATGCTCAACGCCCGCCCCGAGGCGGACACTGCCCCGGGCCGAGACAGCCTGGCCGAATGTATTGCGGCCTGCTTCGAGTGCGCCCAGACATGTACGGCTTGCGCGGACGCGTGTCTCGACGAGGACATGGTCGCCGAGCTCGCCAACTGTATCCCGACAGATTTGGACTGCGCCGACTTCTGTGGCCGCGGGAATATCCTGACCCGGCAGACCGGCGGGCAGAGCCCTATCACGTTGTGGCGTTGAAGGCCTGCCGGGCAGCGTGCGCGGCCTGCGCCGAAAAGCATGGGGGATGCACGAGCACTGCCGGATCTGCGCCGAAGCCTGCTGCCGCTGCGAAGCCGCCCTGCGGTGTCCTCCTGGCCGGAGGCTAGGAGTTTTCGGTGCAATAGCTGCTCGTTCTAGGACGTGAGGGCCAGGGCGAGCAGTTGGACCAGGCACACTCCGCAGAGCGTGAGGCAGCAGCCGCCGCCACAGCGGCAGGGCCCCGGGCAGTGACCGCGGAGGCCCGGGCAGTCGCCCTCCGGGAAGGCCACGACGCTCTGCTGCAGCGCATCACCCCGGAAACCCGATGGAAGGCCTCAGCCAAGGGGAGGCGGATGGCTAAGACGAAGAAGGCAGCCGGCGGCCTAAGCCGACAAGCGTAAAGGGGCGAAAACCCGCTGGCTCCCAGCGGTGATAGGAGAGCCGACGGCGCGGACAACGAACAAGACGAAATGCAGCACCAGAGCGAGGGAGGAGAGCCCATGACGAAGCGGACAGAAGAGGCCAAATCAGATGGAGGTCCGGCGCCGGTGTCCTTCCCCGGAATGTTGTCCCTTGAGCAGGTCCAAGAGATCCTGAACCTGGGCGCACCGGCGGTCTATGCCCTGGTGAGAAGCTGGTGAGAAGCGGGGAGTTGAGGGACCACGTCAGGTCGGCACTTAAGGTGGCCGCGCTCCCAGGAACCATCATGTGAGCTGGACGAGGTGGGGGCGCGCCTTCGCGGAAGGTGCGCCCTCTCACCACATCCTGTTTATTGGGTTGCTGTTTGTGGCGTGGTCGATAGTTCCTGGAGGACCTTGGCGCATGCGCTGGGTACAGGCTGGATGATCTCCGCCATGCCGGTCAGCGCCAGCCGCCTGGCTGTTTCGCTGAGGGGTCCGCCGGCGATGATGACTGCTTCCGCCCCATCATTGTGGCTGGCTTCGCTCACTGCCTCGGCCAGTTCCAGATACTGCTGTTCCGGGTCCGAGGCGAGAACCAGCGGTTCGGACCTCGTCAGCCTGACCCCGGTGAACCACCGGCTACGGCCATGGCGCTTAACCAGTGCCGACAGCGACCCGGCGAGCAGGGGAGTGCTGGTCGCCATCCCGAACCGGCGGCCCTCTCCGCAGGCTGACTGGATGGAAGCCTGGCCGATGCCGATGACGGGTATGTCAAGGCTTTCGGCAAGGGCACTCCGTCCCGGGTCGCCGATGGCCGCAACAATCACCGCTTTGACAGTGGTTCCGTCCGGCCCCCTCATATAGTCGTGCACAGCGTCGTGGACGTGCTGTGCCGATTCTGCGAGGGAGTCCGGGTCGATGATCATGGCGGGGCCTCCGGCTGCCGTCAGGCCGACCACTTCCAGGCCCTCGGGTTCGAGGATGCCGGCGGCTATGTCGGTCATCAGCTGGGTGGTCCGGGAGTTGCTGTTCGGATTGATCAGGAGAACCTTCGCCTGAGCGCTGGATTCAGTGGCCATAGATGGCTCCTTCGTCCTCGGTGGCGTCCTCTTCCAGCGGCTGTCCGAACGTTTCGGGCGGGAACTGCACCACGACGCCCAGGATGATGAAGAGCCCCGCGAGGGTCGTGAACATGCCCATGAGTCCTGCGGCGTCGAAGATGACGCCGGAGATCAGCGGGAACAGCCCGCCGGACAGTGACCCGGCGGCCAGGATGATCGAGGTGCCGAACCCGCGGGTGCGGGTGGGGTACAGCTCGGGGGCGAAGAGCCAGATGGTGGTGTTCAGGATGATGACGGAGAAGTTGAACAGCACCCCGAACAGAACGACCAGGACGATGTCATTCGCGAGGAAGGCCATGGAGAGCCCAGCGGCGCAGCCGAGGATTGCTGCCCCGGTGAGGACCTTCTTGCGGGGGAGCCGGCTGGCCAGGAACGCGGCGGTTGCGGCCCCGATGAGGGATCCGGACTGCATGATGAGGGTGAACCAGAGGCTGGTATTGAGGGCGTAGCCCCGGGAGACCAGGATGGTGGGCATCAGGGTCAGCATCGAGATCTGGGCTGCGTAGGACATGCACACGGCGACGCAGAGCAGGACGGTCCGCTTCAGGAGCCGGCCGCGCAGTGCGTCCTTCCAGTGCCCCTTGGATTCGATGACAGCCGGGCCCGGCACCGCGGTGATGTAGGCTTCCGGGTCATCAATGCGGCCTGAGAGCTTACCGCTGGCGAGCCGGGTGATGACCATGTTGGCTTCATCGAGCCGTCCCTGGGACGCCAGGAACCGGGGAGTTTCCGGGACGTACCGGCGGAAAAACATGACCAGCAGGGCCGGGATGAAGAGCAGGCCGAAGACCCAGCGCCACTTGTCCGGGCCGTCGAAGAGCGTGTAGACAAGGATGCCGAAGGCCGGGGCGAGCATGTTGCCAAGGCCTGCGGCGGTGACGTTGATCAGTCCGACGGCGGTGCCGCGGTGCTTGGCTGCAAAGAACTCGGCCATCATGATCACGGCGACGGCGATTTCTCCGCCGAGGCCGAACCCGACAATGAAGCGCCCGGCGGCGAGTATCGGGTAGTTGGGTGCTACGGCGCACAACAGTGAGCCGCCGGCGAAGATGATCAGGTTGATCACCAGCATGTTCCGGCGGCCGTACTTGTCGACGATCAGCCCCGTTGCCACGCGCCCGAGCGCGGTGGCAGTGAAAGTCATTGTGTTAAGAAGTCCGATCTCGCCGGCGCCCAGGCCCCACGATTCCCGAAGGACCGGGCCGGTAATGCCGACGACGTTCTGCTCCAGTGCATCGAAGAAGACGCCCAGTAGAATCATTAAAACAATTTGGCGGTGTGCCCCGGTCACCCCGATGCGCTGATACGCCCCCTCAATCTGGTGGGCCAACGTACCCTTGCTGGACGCCTGATCCAGCGCGGCCTCACTCTTCTTTTCCATAGTGCGCACCTTTTATGAGCTTCGGAACCGGCCTCACCCTTGAGCACCGCCTCAGTTCCACGATATGAAATTCCTTTACCGCATTAAGGAATGTGACTTAGCTTACATCCGTGGCGGTGCTGGAATCAACGGGTCAAGGAACAATGCTTTGTGACTCACTCGCTTCCGGAAGACTCCGGACTGAGGCCCCAGCTAAACGAACGCGGAGAGGCTTCGGCCGCCTGCTTAGCGGTTCCGTTCCAGGCTTGCGCGGTGTGTCCAACTGGTGTAGCGGGACAACCCTTCGGGCACTGATGCTGGGCCAGTGTCATGGGTGGACGTTTCGCCGTCGACCAGTACGGGCGCCTGCGGGCGTTACGTCGCCCCCGGTGGGTCGCTCTGGATACTTACCAACAACACCGTTGGCCGTGGAAACCCCTCGGCAGAGGATGACCGGATAGTGCACTTCCCCCTTTACCTGATTGAGCGGACCTCTTGTCCTTGCCGCTAACCGGGCGCGAGGGCAGGCCCGGGAATACCGGTCCCCCTCGGAAGGAGGCTCAGGTGTCTTGCTCCGGCGGCGTCCCACCTTTGGGAGCCAGCGCGAGTGCGGGTCGCAGCATTAGGGCGTGGTTTCCAGCGGTTTTGAATCCGCCATAGTCCCGGGCAATTCCGTTCCGCGGTTCCAAGTGATCATGGCGGCCGGGACGGTCTGGCCGCCGTGGTCCCCAGGAAGGTGCAGCAGGGTCGTAACCCCTGATCGAGTGAGGCGCCGGCCCAGCTGTCAATGAAGTCAGTACTGGTGATCGGGTACCTCGGCTCGGAAAGCCACGGCGCGGCCGAGAACCGGACCGGCAACTCCAAGCGACGGGAGCCCGTCAGTGACCGGTGAAGGTCCCTCCCTAAAACGAAACGACGGGCCTCAATTCCTTGGGGCTGAGACTGCTATTTCGTCTTGCTTCACCCCCGGTTAGGGTGAAAACACGTAAGGGAGTATTCCGAAGCGCTGCAAACGTCACCACGTTAGGCATCGATGCCTCGCCGGGTGCAGCGGCCCGCCGGACGGCGGGCGGAGAGACTTACTCGGCTGGCTGCTACGCACCTTACGAAAGCAGGAACACGTTGACTGTTTCTCCGCTGATCTGGGGCATCACCATTGTGGGCATTCTGGCCCTGCTGGCCTTTGACTACTTTTTTCACATCCGAAAAGCGCATGTTCCCCACCTGAAGGAAGCGGCCATTTGGTCGTCCATCTACGTGGGCATCGCCATCATCTTCGGCGTTCTGGTCTTCGCCTTCGGCGGCCCCGATATGGGTAAGGAGTACTTCGCCGGGTACATCACGGAGAAGGCACTTTCGGTGGACAACCTGTTTGTCTTCCTGATCATCATCGCCAGCTTCCGGGTTCCACGCGAGGACCAGCAGAAGGTGCTGTTGTTCGGCATTATGTTCTCCCTGATCGTCCGCACCGGGTTCATCTTCCTCGGCGCGGCACTGATCAATTCCTTCGCCTGGGCCTTCTACGCCTTCGGTCTGATCCTGCTGGTCACGGCGGGCAACCTGCTCAAGCCGGACCACGGCAGCGGCGAAGCGGACAATTTCATGATCCGTCTGGCCCGTAAGTTCTTCCACACCACCGACCACTATGACGGCGACAAGCTGCTCACCATGAAGAACGGCAAAAAGGTCCTGACCCCGATGCTGCTGGTCATGGTCGCCATCGGCGGTACGGACATCATGTTCGCGCTGGATTCGATTCCGGCGATTTTCGGCCTCACGCAGAATGTCTACATTGTCTTCAGGGCCACGGCGTTCTCGCTGATGGGCCTGCGCCAGCTGTACTTCCTGATCGACGGCCTGCTGGACCGGCTCATCTACCTGTCCTACGGCCTGGCCGCGATCCTCGCCTTCATCGGCGCCAAGCTGATCCTGCACGCCCTGCACGGAAACAACCTGCCGTTCGTCAACGGCGGCGAACCGGTCCCAAGCATTGAAATCAGCACCGAACTGTCCCTGACCGTCATTATCTGCGTGCTGATCGTTACCGTGGTGACCTCGCTGCTGAGCAAGGCAGGCAAGGCGCAGACCGCAATCAACAACGCCCGACGCCACGCTGTCAACTACCTGGACCTCGAATACACCGCGGACCCCGCCGAGCGCGAGCGTATCTATAACGCCCTGCGGAAGGAAGAACAGCAAATCGAACAGATGGAACCGAAATACCGCAACAAGGCCAAAGACATAGAAAAAATCCGCGCCGAAGTAGCCGAGGCGCACCGCCGGCACAAGGAGTACCTCTCGCGCTAAAACGCTGGGTCGGAGTGATCGTAACCACGGACGCCCCAGAACTCCGCTTGCTGCGCGGGTTCGCGCGGCCAAGAGTTCGTCATAGATTCCCGATCGGTGCCAGGGGCCATCCGTCCCGAGGCAGACCCTGCGCGGCTGGCATTTCGGGCCCCTTTGAGGCCTCTCCCCCGCTCATTTCCGAAGGCCGATAATGGATATTCCGTCAACTTGCCGCAGCTGGGCGAACCCGTGCTTGCTGATCACGCGGCCGGAACTGGTTGCGACTTTAGTCCGTCCATGGCTGGGGTCAATTCAGGTTATCCACGGCTGGAATTGGGAGCCATTGGGGTAGCTCCCTGACAGCAGTAGCGGTGGATAACCTAGGAGAATTGTCCCCGGCTGTGGACGGGCGGACCGGACTTCTCGGTCAAACGTAGATCAATTCCGGTTGCTCGGAGGACCAGGCAAGGAACCGTGTGTCAGCTTTGGGTGTGCCCCAACTGCACGGACCTTTCCAGGACTAAGTTAGGCAGAAGGGCCTGCCACGCTGAACCTTGAGCTGGCTAGGCTATAAGCCGTCGTATAGGGAGGACCCAGGAAGGAGTTGGACCATCGCCGCAGTGCAAACACTGGTTGGAAGTCATCTCTCGTGTTCCTACCGAGACCTTCGCAGATCCGCGATGGTGGTCGTCAGCTCCTGCTCAGCGCAATCAATTGCACGGCGGTCGGTGGAAGCTCACGTGGCAGGCTCCAGCCGCTTTATAAAGTAGACCCGGCGAAATCCATCTTCGATGTTTCGGTGTGTTTCTTGATAGCCACGGCGCCGGTAAAAGGTCAGGTTATCGAGCATCGCCTCGTTCGTGTAGAGGCCCAGTTCATCGCGCCCCGCGCGACGGGCGAGCTGCTCGGCTTCGATGAGCAACGCTGATCCCAAACCCAGGTCCTGAACGTCAGGGGATACGGCGAGGTTATGAATATGAAGTGCCGCGTCCTCCAAACGGGTGATAAGCATGCCGACCAACTGGTCATCGCTCCAGGCAAGGAGGGCGTCCCCGGAGGCTGCAATCGCAGCATAATCGAATGTCATCGGAGCGGGTTCCTTCCCAATCCGCTCAACGTAGATTGCGTACGCCCTGCGGGCGAGGTCACGCATGAAAAAGCTGTCAGAGGCACTTGCAGCTGCCATTTTTATCCCTGATTTTCGGAACATCTTGGTAGTGGGCATAGCCAGTGCTGGGCCCCGGCCTAGCCTTTTCTTTCCGTAACGGAGCGACCGCACCAGGCTGACCAGGCCGCTAGCCGTTAACTCGCCTGGACGGCGGCGTCTACTTCCCCATTGGAGTGTGCAGTGGCGGGGAGATAGGCAGCAACATGATGCGTCAGGGCATGCTCGGCCAGCTCAGGATCACCAGCTTCGAGGGCGTCAACAATTGGTCGATGTGATTCGGCTGCGTCATCTAATGGGACGTCGCTGGAGGCCATTGCCAAGATCGTCATGACCTCGATTCCCAGGGCGTTCCAGGCGCGCAGCAAAGAGGCGTTTTCGGCCGCCCGTACGACGGATCGGTGGAACGTGGTACTGGCCGCAGCGAAAACCCTGCGGTCACCCCCTTCCGCCGCTTCCTTCATAGCCTCGAAGCCTCCACGAACCTCCTCAGCGTGATTGTGATAGTTACTGGCGGCTAAGCGACCGGCTATGCCTTCAAGGGCAGAACGGATGGGCACCGCCTCAACCAAGTCCTTTTCGGCTAGTTGTCGTACACGGGTGCCGACGTGGATACGGGATTCGAGCAGGCCAAGGGCTGCGAGTTCACGAAACGCCTCACGCACCGGCGTCTGACTTGTCCCGAGCTGTGCCGCTATTTCCATCTCACGAACGGGGGCGCCCAAAGGTAGCCTTCCCTGCGCAATTTCCATGACGATGAAGTCTCGCACTTGGCTGGCGACGGTCGTTCTCGTCAGCCGCTTAGAGGTGGCGTCCATGGTTCCTCGGCCTTTCTTGGAGCGCCCGGAAGGCAAGCACGAGCTTTCTAGTCTCGCCGGGCTTTGCATTCACCTTACGCGGGGCAAGGAGAAAAAGAAAGTTTTAGGCATTATCGATAATGCTTGACTTGGGGGTGATCGCGGTCATAGAGTTGCTGCTCGAACAGGCCGCCGAGACGGTGCGGCTTTCCGCTTCGGCGGGTGTCACAACGAAGTGAGATGAGGCTTTCGTGTTAGCACTTGAAGTACGGGGAGTGAGCAAATCATTCTTCGGATTCCCGGTACTGACCGGCGTAGACCTTGAGATAAGGCCGGGAGAGGTGCACGGGCTCGTAGGGGAGAACGGCGCCGGGAAATCTACATTGATGAAGATTCTTGCGGGAGTCTACACAAGGGACGTGGGCCGGGTTGTTCTCGGTGGCAAGGAGGTAATGTTCAGCCATCCTGTGCAGGCTCAGCTGGCAGGCATTTCCACGGTATTCCAGGAATTCAACCTGTTGCCGGACCGGTCCGTAGCCGAAAATATCTATCTCGGCCGCGAACCGCGTGTGCGAGGTTTCATCTCGCAACGGAAGATGAACGCAGCGACTGCAGAGCTTTTTTCATCCCTTGGTGTTGACTCCATTAACCCGGCAGCGCATGTGCGAACACTATCTGTGGCGCAGCAACAGCTCGTGGAAATCGCCAAGGCCCTCAGCTTTGACGCCCGGGTCATCTCCATGGACGAGCCAACCGCTGCGCTTGCGGATCACGAAGTGGAGCTCCTGTACAGCATCATTGAAAACCTCAAGAAGCGCGGCGTTGCCGTTCTCTACGTATCCCACCGATTGCGGGAAATTTTTAAGCTTTGTGACCGCATCACAGTTCTCAAGGATGGCGCCCTTGTAGCCACGAAGCCGGCAGAAGAACTCAACGAGCAGGAACTGGTCCGGCTTATGGTCGGGCGCCCCCTGTCCTCGTTCTTCCCGCCCAAGACCGAAGGAACAGTAGTTGGAGACACAGCGCTCTCCCTTCAAAACGCCGGGAACCATGTAGTAAACAACGTGACGCTGAAACTCCGTCGCGGGGAAATCCTGGGAATAGCCGGACTGCAAGGGTCAGGCCGCACAGAAGTCTTGGATGCTATCTCCGGATCGGCACCATTTACCCGCGGCGAGATACACGTCAATGGGGCAGCCACGACCATCAAAACAACCCGCCAAGCAATTCGAGCCGGGATTGCTCACGTCACGGAGGACAGGAAAGCTACGGGACTGCTCCTGAATCAATCAGTCATTGATAACGCTCTGACAGTAATCCGAGCCTGCTATCCCAAACGCACTTCAACTGCCCGTCAGGCTGCAACCGACCTGTTTCTGGAGCTGCAACTCTCAGCACGGGGACCGGATCAGGAGATCAGGTACCTTTCCGGCGGCAATCAACAAAAAGTGATTCTCACCAAGTGGCTGCTTATGGAACCACAAATCGTCCTTCTCGATGAGCCCACCAGAGGGATTGATGTTGGTGCGAAGTTTGCCCTGTACGTCCTAATGCGACGTTTGGCTGCCGCCGGACACGCCATCCTCATGGTTTCCAGCGAATTGCCTGAACTCATCGGGATGGCCGACAGAGTTCTCGTTATGCGTGACGGGGAACTGGTCTCCGAGCTTCCTGCCGGGTCCAGCGAAGAAAGCATTTTGCAGGCAGCGGCCGGCATAACCGACGCGGCGGTGGCAGCATGAACGCTCACAGATTCAAGTCCACTTTGAACAACGCCCTCCGGTCCAATACAGGTTCGGTATATCTGGTCTGGATCCTCGTCCTCTGCTGCGGTGCGGTTCTCACTGGGCTCTCCGGCCGCACCTTTTTTACCGAAGGGAACATCACCGACCTTCTGACCAGCACCACCGTCCTTGGCCTGGTTGTCGTCGGACAGACCCTCGTCATTCTCCTTGGAAGCCTTGATCTGTCCGTTCCATTCGTGCTTAGCCTTTCCAGCGTCCTGGCCGCAGGAGTCATGGCAGGACGATCAGAAAACTTTACTGCCGGTATCGTCGCAGCGGTTTTGGTATCCCTCGCCATTGGACTCATCAACGGCCTGCTCGTCGGTCTGGTCAAGATCAATGGCTTTATCGCCACGCTCGGTACAGGTCTCGTGGTTTCGGGATACCTCTTCACCAACTACCGCGGAAGCACTGGCAAAGCATCCCCTGAACTTGCCGCCATCGGGTCAGCCTCCTGGGGAGTGGTGCCATGGACGACAGTTGCCATGGTCCTATGCCTGGTGGCCACAGCCCTGTTTCTGAACAGGACCCGGACAGGGCTCCACATTTACGCCGTTGGCGGGGATCCCGCCGTCACAAGGATGTCAGGAATCAGGGCATCGTTACCCGCAATCGTGGCTCACTCCCTTTCCGGACTCTTCGCGGGCCTCGCCGGACTGGTCATCGTCGCACGTCTGGGCGTCGGCAGCCCCGAGGTCGGCACCCAGGGTGGTTATGACCTGCTCTCAATTGCGGCCGTCGTGGTGGGCGGAGCAGTCCTAGCCGGCGGAAAAGGATCGATTTGGGGCTCGCTCGGCGGCATCCTCATCTTCGCGACCATCGACAGCCTGCTGGGAATCATGGAAGTCAACCCCTACCTGAAGGAAGTAGTCAGGGGCCTCATCATCATCATCGCTGTCGCTGTCTATGCGAAAAGAAACCAACTCAAACGATCCGCGCGCTTCGACTCACTGCGGACGAAATCAACCAGTTCAATGAAGGAGGGAAGCATCCGATGACCACAATCAGGTATTCCGCCCAAAGGCAGCCCCTGTTTTCACGAACCCTGCGTTCCTTCGCCACACCCAGTGGAGCGATTTACTTGCTCCTCCTCGCCCTCCTTATCATCCTGACCTTTTACAATCCATCCCTTGCAGAACCGGACCAGATGACCCGGTTCATTGGGAGGTCAGTACCAATCGCGGTCGTGGCAATTGGCCAGTACTTCGTCATCGTCGCAGGGGAATTCGACCTGTCAATGGGCGCCGTCATCTCGGCTCAGGTCGTTCTTGCCGGAAATCTGATTGGCCAGGAGCCATCCCGGATCCCGCAGGTCATGGTGCTCATGGCGGTGCTGGGAACCGTCGTAGGTCTGGTCAACGGCGTACTGACCTCTCTACTCAAGGTACCCAGTTTCATCACAACGCTCGGAACGGCACTGGTCCTGTCCGGACTGACTTTCTACTTCACCGGCGGCGCTCCCAGCGGAAACCCGGCCGATGCCTTCCGCGCCATTGGCCGCGGTGGACTGCAAAATGTCCCCCTTATAGGATTCGTGCCCTACTCAGTTCTGATTCTGCTCTTCGTAGCTATAGGCGCGGCCTGGCTCATGAAAAGACCGTTCGGACGAATGCTGATTGCAGTTGGTGACAATCCTGCGACAACAGCCCTTGCTGGTGCCAGCCCCTGGTGGATCCGTACTAAAGCCTTCATCCTTTCATCCACGGCAGCCACCGTGGCAGCAGTTCTCATGGTCGGCTACGCCGGTGTCAGTCCGGTTGTCGGACAGGGCTATGAGTTCACGGCCATCACGGCCGTCGTCCTCGGCGGCGTCGCCCTGGGAGGTGGACGCGGCGCAGTCCTGTCCGCGGTAGCAGGGGCATACGTCCTGGAAACCCTCGTCAGCATCCTCAACTTTGCCGGCGTCCAATCGACGTGGCGCCCTTCAGTTCAAGGCGCAATTATCATCCTCGCTCTCGGCATCCCACTGCTGCGCATGAGGCGCCCAGCATGGATGACGAGAAGGCCGGTAAACCGCAACACCCCGGATGACCAGTAACAAATAACAACAACCCCCTGGCCACAGCAGGCCACTTCGAAAGGAACAACGTGCCTACACAAGGGACCAAAACAAAGATGTTTGCGGTGCTAGGTGCAGCCGCCATGATGATCACCGCGTGTGCTCCCGGTTCGACCGCTGGTGCGGAAACCTCTCCGGGTTCCACCACCACAACCAATGACTGGTTCAACCAGGCACAATTCGATCTGGAAAACTCGCAACGGACTGCAACCTTTGCCGGGGACCCATCCACCCCCTATCTTCAGCACCTCGACGGGCCAATGGTAGACGCCACAGCATTCAAAAAGAACGCGCCGGCCAAGGTCTGTTTCTCCAACGCTGCGCTCAGTAACACGTGGCGGCAGACCGGCTGGATCACCATGAACGAACAGCTCAAGGAGCTGCAAAAGCAGGGTGTCATCTCGCAAATGGAAACCCGCAACGCCCAAGACAGCGACAACACACAGGTTGCTGACATCGACTACTTCGTGAACCAGCAATCCTGTGACGCCTTCATCATCGCCCCCAACTCGCCACAGGCAACGGCACCGGCAGTGGAAAGAGCCTGCAACACAGGAAAACCCGTCATCATCTTCGACCGTGGGGCCGGCACGGACTGCGCAACCACATTCATCCACTCCGTGGGCGGCATGGCCTGGGGAATTGATTCAGCGACGTTCGTAACAGAAAACGTCAAGCCAGGAGGACACGTAGTAGCACTGCGTACGGCGCCTGGAGTTGACGTTTTCGAGCAGCGCTGGGCTGCTGCCCAGCACATTTTCAGCAAGGCAGGGCTGAAATACACGGACTACATCACCGGTGCCGACCCCACGAAAATCAAAGCAGTCGTGGCCGATGAACTCGCCAAAGGAACTGTCGATGCCGTTTGGGTGGACCTGGGCGACCAGTCGGTTCCAGCTATCGAGGCCTTCGAGGATGCCGGCAAGGACATCCCTGTGGTGACCGGCGAAGACAACCTCTCTTACCTCAGGGCATGGAAGAACAAAGGGTTCAAAGGCTTCGCATCCGTGTATGACGCCTACCAGTGGCGAACTGCGCTCCTTGCGGCAGCGTCCCTCTTCCGGGGCGAATCCATCCCCAAGGATTGGGTGTTGCCGCAGGTACCAGTCACTTCCGAAGATCTCGACAAGGTACTGAAGACCAACGAGGGAATGCCCGATTCGCATTACGCAGCCTTCGGCGGCGAGGACCTTCCAGGCTTTCCGCAGGTATGGCAAAAGCGGGTCATTCCCTAACCGCACAGGGAAGGGCCGGGAAGAACGTCCTTCCCTCCACACTTCACTTCAGTTCGAAAGGAAAATCCATGGCGGCAGACAGCGCTGTTTTTTCGCCCCATCCAGACCTATTTCCACCTGCGCGCGTCGCAGAGCTCATCGTGCTGGCAAAAGCGCTTTATCCACACCCGGACCTACGGGACGGACCTTACACCCGGACTGTTTCCAGCATCATCACACAGGCCGCATCAGACCCCGGGCTATACCGAACCCTGTCGGACGGATTAAGGGACTTGGCCCAGATAACAACTTCGCCAATCCGCGACATGGATTCCAAGGCCATTGATTGCCTGCTGCGAGCGGTTGAGCAAACGACGTTCTTCAACACTCTGCGTCCGCTGGTTGCATTTCACCTTTACGACGACCGCGAAGTCTGGGAATTCATCGGCTACCCGGGGTCTTCGTTCGAACACGGCGGCTACCTGCACCGCGGATTCGACGACCTGGCATGGCTTCCCCAACCCCGCATCGAAGAACCCACCGAGTCCCTCCTCCCCATCGGGCCCCTCCCAACGACGTCTCCTGACGTGACCGAATACGCAAGGACAGCCGGATGAAAAAGTATGACCTCACTGATGACGACGTCGCCGTTATCATCGGTTCCGGCCCCGGCGGTGCCACCTTGGCCCTCAGACTCGTACAGCAAGGCCTTAAAGTCGTGCTTCTCGAAGCAGGCCCATGGATCACCAACGACAAGTTCATCAACGACGAACGGGAGTCCTACAAGCAGCTCACATGGACCGACACCCGCCTGGCAACAGGATCATGGAGCCTCGCGAAGGACTTCCCCGGCAGCCCGGCGTGGAACGGAAAGGCCGTCGGTGGAACCGCGACATTCTGGACCGGACTGACACCCCGATTCAAATGGCACGAGTTCAAGACACACACGTACTACGGAGACCTGCCCGATGGGACCATCGCAGACTGGCCACTGGACCTGGACGAACTCGACCATTACTACACCGAAGCGGAAAAAGCGGTGGGAGCCTCCCACCGGCACGGCCGACCTCCACTGCCGGCGAGCAACGGCTACAAGGTTCTGGCGAACGGCGCCGAACGAATCGGATACCGCCATTACGCAACAGGCCCCTACGCCACCAACGTTGAACCCTACGATGGCCGCCCGGGCACAGTTCAGGACGGCTTCGCCATGGCAGGCGATAAAAGCCGCGCCAAGTGGTCACCACTTGTCAGCGAGATACCAAAGGCCTTAGCCACCGGCCTGCTGGAACTGCGGACCGAAGCCCAAGCCGTACAAATCACGCTAGGCCCTGACGGCCGCGCGGACGGCGTCGTCTACACAGACACCGTCGGAAACCTGCAACGTCAACGGGCTCGCCTCGTAGCTGTAGCAGGAAACGCCATCGAGACGCCACGCCTGCTCCTGCTTTCGGCTACCTCGGGCCATCCCGACGGCCTTGCGAACTCCTCAGGCCAGGTCGGGCGCAACTATATGCGGCACACCACCGGTCTCGTCTACGCCGAGTTCCCCAACGAAGTCCATATGTACCGCGGCGAACCAATGGCAGGCATCATCAGCGACGAATCGCGGCATGACCCATCACGGGGCTTCGTTGGCGGCTACTACATCGAGATGATCGCCCAAGGGCTGCCCTCATTCAGTACCTTCATGAGCCCGGGGGAGTGGGGGCCACAATTCACAGAAAAGGTAGAAGCCTACACCCGCACAGCGGCACTTTGGATTTGCGGTGAGGACGTTCCGCAGGCATCCAACAGAGTGACCCTAAGCAACACCGTCACCGACCGCCTCGGTCTGCCCGCACCTGTCGTCCACTACGACGACCATCCCAACGACATCGCCATGCGGAACCACGGCTACGAGCAGGGCGAGAAACTCTTCAAAGCTGTCGGCGCCATCCGCACAACCAGAGCCCCGGGGATGCCCTCCGGCCACAACCTGGGAACAGCCCGAATGAGCCAGAAGCCTGATGAAGGCGTCGTCAACAGTTTCGGTCAAGCCCACGACGTACCTAACCTGTTCGTCTCCGACGGGTCACAATTCACCACCGGCGCTGCCGCGAACCCCACCCTGACAATCGTCGCCCTGTCGATGCGACAGGGCGACTACATCGGCCGGCAGCTCAGCGCGGCAGCTCTGTAGACATTCCGTTCCGCTGCCCTACCAGCCATCGAAAACAGCAACAAGGAGCATCATGGCAATCGCGACCATCGACCCCACCACGGGCATCACCCTGAAAACCTTCGACGCCCATACGCCCGAAGAGGTAGAAAACCGGATCGCCCGTGCGGAAGCAGCATTCCGGTCACTGCAGAACACCTCCTTTGAAGAACGCGCCCGCTGGATGCATAAGGCCGCTGACATCCTCGAAAGCGAAGCCGACGAAGTGGCCCGTCTCATCGCCACCGAGATGGGCAAAACCTTAACGACAGCAAAGTACGAGGCCCTGAAATCAGCCACCGGCATGCGGCACTTCGCCGATCACGCCCAGCGCTACCTTAGCCCGGAAACCCCGGTCCCGGCGAAAGAGGTCAACGCCTCCAACCTCCACGTACAATTCGACCCGTTAGGCGTCGTTTTGGCCGTTATGCCCTGGAATTACCCCCTTTGGCAGGCCGTCCGCTTCGCCGCCCCCGCACTAATGGCGGGCAACACAGGGCTCCTCAAGCACGCCTCAAACGTTCCTCAATGTGCGCTGTACCTGGGAGACCTCTTCGCCCGCGGCGGTTTTCCTGAAGGCGCGTTTCAGACACTGCTGGTTGAAGGCAAAGACGTTATTCCCCTCGTGGATGACGCAAGGATCAGGGCGGTCACCCTGACCGGCTCCGTCGCTGCCGGTTCCGCCATTGCTGAAGCAGCCGGCAGGAACATCAAAAGGAGTGTCCTGGAACTGGGAGGCATGGATGTCTTTATCGTCATGCCCTCGGCCGATATTGAAAAGGCTGCTGCCCAGGCAGTAATCGCACGCCTTCAAAACTCGGGGCAGTCCTGCATCGCGGCCAAGCGCTTCTACGTTCACGAAGATGTCTACGACCGCTTTGAACATCTGTTCGTTACAGGTATGGCCGAAGCAGTTGCCGGTGACCCCTTGGACGAAAGCACCAGCTTTGGCCCCCTGGCCACGGAGCGAGGACGCCAGGACGTTCATGAACTGGTTAGGGACGCCCGCGAAAAAGGGGCAGCAGTTCAGTGTGGAGGAGAAATACCGGAAGGGGAGGGCTGGTACTACCCGGCGACTGTCCTCACAGGCGTAACAGAGGACATGCGCATCTACCGGGAAGAATGCTTCGGCCCCGTGGCCTGCCTCTACAAAGTGTCATCACTCCAGGAAGCCATCGCTCTCAGCAACGACTCTGATTTTGGTTTGAGCTCAAGCGTGTGGACGAATGACGAGACCGAAGCGACCGAAGCAGCTCGATCAATCGAGGCCGGGGGCGTCTTCATCAACGGTCTGACGGCGTCATTCCCGGCGGTGCCTTTCGGCGGCCTCAAAGACTCCGGCTACGGACGTGAGCTCTCCGCCTATGGAATCCGGGAGTTCGTAAACATCAAGACGGTCTGGACCTCCTGACCCACCCGACACGGGGCGGCGCTGGCCCTACTAACCCTCAGCGCCGCCCCTTCAACCCTTTTCTCTGAGGAAAATATGACTAAAACAGCGATTGTCCGCGTCGCCATGAATGGCATCACCGGCCGGATGGGTTACCGCCAGCACCTGCTGCGTTCCATCCTCCCGATCCGCGACGCCGGCGGCTTCACCCTCGAGGACGGCACCAGGGTCCAGATCGAACCGATCCTGGTGGGCCGCAACGAGGCCAAGATCCGCGAACTTGCGGAAAAGCACAAGGTCGCCGAATGGACCACGGACCTCGACTCGGTCATCAACGACCCCACCGTTGACGTCATCTTCGACGCCTCCATGACCAGCCTCCGCGCCGCCACCCTGAAGAAGGCAATGCTCGCCGGCAAGCACATCTTCACCGAGAAGCCCACCGCCGAAACCCTTGAAGAGGCCATCGAACTTGCCCGCATCGGCAAGGAAGCCGGCGTCACGGCCGGCGTCGTTCACGACAAGCTCTACCTGCCCGGCCTGGTCAAGCTCCGCCGCCTGGTGGACGAGGGCTTCTTCGGCCGCATCCTCTCCATCCGCGGCGAGTTCGGCTACTGGGTCTTCGAAGGCGACATCCAGGCGGCCCAGCGCCCGTCCTGGAACTACCGCAAGGAAGACGGCGGTGGAATGACCACGGACATGTTCTGCCACTGGAACTACGTCCTCGAGGGCATCATCGGCAAGGTCAAGAGCGTCAACGCCAAGACCGCCACCCACATCCCCGCCCGCTGGGACGAAGCCGGCAAGGAATACAAGGCCACCGCGGATGATGCTTCCTACGGCATCTTCGAGCTCGAGACCCCGGGCGGCGACGAAGTCATCGCCCAGATCAACTCCTCCTGGGCAGTGCGTGTCTACCGCGATGAACTGGTGGAGTTCCAGGTTGACGGGACCCACGGCTCCGCCGTCGCAGGCCTGAACAAGTGCGTCGCCCAGCAGCGCGCCCACACCCCCAAGCCCGTCTGGAACCCGGACCTGCCCGTCACCGAATCCTTCCGCGACCAGTGGCAGGAAGTCCCGGCCAATGCCGAGCTGGACAACGGGTTCAAGCTGCAGTGGGAAGAGTTCCTCCGCGACGTCGTGGCCGGCCGCGAACACCGCTTCGGCCTCCTCTCCGCCGCCCGCGGCGTCCAGCTCGCCGAACTCGGCCTGCAGTCCAACGACGAACGCCGCACCATCGACATCCCGGAGATCACCCTCTAATGACCTCGCTCATCCTTCCCTCCCACGACGGCGGCACCCGCGAATACCGGCTGCAGGGCGGCACCTCCTGGGCCCGCCCCACCGCCCCGCTGACTGCCCGGCGGGCCTACGCTGCCGCGCACGTCATCCCCGAAGTCCTCGCTGACAACACCCCCGGCGCCCCGGCCCGGCTCGACTGGGACGCCACCATGGCCTACCGCCATGAGCTGTGGTCCTACGGGCTCGGTGTGGCGGACGCCATGGATACTGCCCAGCGCGGCATGGGCCTCGACTGGGCGGCCACCCAGCAGCTCATCAAGCGGACAGGCGTCGAGGCCGCATCGGTGGTCGCAACCGGAAACGCTGCGACAGCGGGCAAGACCGTCCGGGACCTGGTTTCCTGCGGCGCCGGCACGGACCAGCTGGACATCGACTCCCTGCCGGCCGGCGAAGCGGGCATCAAGGCCGTGCTTGAGGCCTACCGCGAACAGATCGCCGTGATCACCGAAGCCGGCCCCAAGGTCATCCTGATGGCCTCCCGTGCCCTGGCCAAGGTTGCCAACGGCCCTGACGACTACCTGAAGGTCTACTCCACCCTGCTGCAGGAAGTGGACCAGCCCGTCATCCTGCACTGGCTCGGCACCATGTTCGATCCCGCACTGGCCGGCTACTGGGGTTCGGACGATGTCGCAACCGCCACCGAGACCTTCCTGGGCCTCATCAAGGACAACGCGGACAAGGTAGACGGCGTCAAGGTCTCCCTGCTGGATGCCGGCCACGAGGTTGCACTCCGCGCGGCCCTCCCCGAAGGCGTCCGCCTCTACACCGGCGACGACTTCAACTACCCCGAGCTCATCGACGGCGACGGGACCCACCACTCCGACGCCCTGCTGGGCATCTTCGCGGCCATCTACCCGGCCGCCTCGGTTGCCCTCCAAAACTACGACGCCGGCAACGCCGCCAAAGCACGCGAAATCCTGGACTCCACCAGGGAACTGGGCAAGCACATCTTCAGCGCCCCCACCTTCTACTACAAGACCGGCATCGCGTTTATGTCCTGGCTCAACGGCAAACAGCCCGGCTTCCAGATGGTCGGCGGTCTGCACTCCGGCCGGTCCGTGTGCCACCTCGCCAAGACCTTCGAACTGGCCGACCAGGCGGGCCTGCTCAAGGACCCGGCACTGGCTGCCTTCCGGATGTCTGAATTTTTGCGGATAAGCGGGATCTAGATGGACCTTGCCAGTCCGCGCCCGAATGGACACGCACGGGTTCTCATCGCATCAGATAAATTCAAGGGCTCCCTTTCCTCACGAGAGGTCGCCGCCCATCTCACTGCTGGTCTTCGCAGCGTGCATCCAGCCGTTCAGGTCAAACAGCTGCAGGTCGCTGATGGTGGCGAAGGCACAGTAAAAGCGGTGATCAGTGCAGGCTTCAGCAGCCATCTCGTTCAAGTCAGCGGTCCCACAGGACGTCCAGTTGTCGCAGAATTTGCAACACGGGGCAACGAAGCCGTTATTGAGATGGCAAATGCCGCTGGCTTAGCCCTTCTCCCAGGGGGTGCCTCCGCTCCGCTGACCGCTAGTAGTAGAGGAGTAGGAGAACTCGTCTGCGCAGCACTCGACCTGGGCTGTAACAAGATCGTCATCGGGGCTGGAGGAAGCGCCTGCACTGACGGTGGGGCTGGATTCCTGGCGGCACTTGGTGCCGAATTTCTCGATGCCAAGGGTCAACCTCTGCACGAGGGCGGGGGGTTTCTGATGGACCTCGCCTCCGTGAATCTGGACAACCTGGATAAGAGACTTCGTCGGGCGCGATTCGTTTTGGCAACAGACGTTAACAACCCATTGCTCGGTCCTGAGGGTGCAGCAGCGATATTCGCGCCCCAAAAGGGGGCTACGAAGACCGACATCGCGCGCCTCAAAGCCGGACTTGAGCAGCTAGTCGCAAGTATGGAGCAAGAAATCGGTCCTCGGGCTATTAGAGCTGCCGCAGTACCAGGAGCGGGATCTGCGGGCGGGCTCGGTTACGCTGTCATCGCAGTCCTGGCTGCGCGAACCCAACCAGGAGTCGTTGCCTTCCAAAACATACTGGAACTGAACCACTACATCGCGGACTCAACACTCGTAATAACCGGTGAGGGAAACATGGACGAGCAAAGCCTCGGCGGGAAGCTGCCCCTGGGTATCAGTCGCATCGCTTCAGAACACGGTGTACCAGTGATTGCAGTCTGCGGAAACATCGCCCTGGACGCTTCGCAAGTTGAGCTCGCTGGTTTCACCCGGGCCTACTCTCTGCGGGAACTGCAGCCCGATCTGTCCCGATGCATCAACCAAGCTGGGCCACTGTTAGAACAAATTGGGAGCACCATCGGATCTGATCTTCACAAACTGGGTGCATGACGGACACGACGGGCAGGGCAGGTCGCACGTTGGAGGCAAGAATATGAGCAAATTCCAATACCTTGAGCCCGGCAGCCGAATTGAAGCATGGGACAAAACCGGCACCCGCTGGCAAGGAACCGTTGATATGGCAGACCCTGATTTTGGCGTTATTTGGATCCACACAGACGTTGGGGAACGCAAACTCCTCGACTTCCACGAGCATACGATCCTTGCGGCCCTGCCGGTAAATCTGCAACCTGAATCGCTCAGGCCTGTGTAAGACTAACGCCGATAATGGAGATTCCGTCAAGCTAGCGCCACAATGGCTACTGCACATGGACGGCGCAGCCGGGGGAGGGCTTAGGAGAGTTTAGCCTGGCGGAGGTACTGGTAGACCGTTTCCCGGCTGATCCCAAAATCACGGGCAAGGAGGGCCTTTGGAACACCGCTGCCGGCGCGCTGAACGAGTTCGGCCGCCCGTTCTGGGGTGAGCGTCTTTTTCCGTCCTTTGTAGGCGCCGCGCTGCTTGGCCAGCGCGATGCCTTCCCGCTGGCGTTCCCTAATGAGGGAGCGTTCGAATTCAGCAAAGGCACCCATAACGGAGAGCATGAGGTTGGCCATGGGGGAGTCCTCGCCGGTGAAGACCAGGCTCTCCTTGACGAACTCCACCCGCACACCTTTGCGCGTGAGGTTTTGGACCAGAGCGCGCAGGTCATCAAGGTTCCGGGCCAGCCGGTCCATGCTGTGAACCACCACGGTGTCCCCGTCCCGGGCAAACCGCAGCAACTCCGTAAGCTCTGGCCTCGCGGTGTCCCTGCCGGAGGCCTTGTCCGTGAAGACCCGGTCCAGGACCTGTCCTTCCAGCTGGCGTTTCTCATTCTGATCCAGGGTGCTCACGCGCACGTACCCGATCCGCTGTCCGGCCACTGATCGCCTCCAACCTTGAACCCGTCAGGTTGAGTTCTAGGCTTCTCTCAGAAAGAAGTCAAGACCAGCCGCCGAATTTGTCAGGTTGGGGTGTGCTTCAGGCCCACAGGACGGGCTAGCCTACGGCGTGCGGAATTCTGAGTCGTGTGCCGTCTAGCTTGTCGAGCAGGTGGTATCCACCCAGCGCTGGATCAGTTCAGCCGCGCCCGGCACAGCTTGGTTTTCATGGACGAGAACGCCGTCCATGTCGGTGAGCCAGCATTCGATCTCACTGCCGTTGCGGGAGGAGCGGGACCAGTTGCGATTGCCGTTGGTGGGGGAGAGCGCCGGGCTGTTCTGATCCCTGTCCCGTGACAGGTTCCTCGGTGCTGCTTTGGGCATGGGCCTACCCCCTTTTTGACGGGTCGGGTGGGATGGGTGGCGATGTCAGTTTCGGGCAGTATCATCCCGGGGGAGGGCTGCCCTGCAGTGCCTGCAGGGCAGCCCTGGTGACGTAGGTGTCAGGCCTGCAGGCGTGACAGGGAGTCTTTTGCCTCGGCGGTGACAGCTTCCGCGGTGATGCCGAATTCCTGGAACAGGCGCTTGTAATCGGCGGAGGCGCCGTAGTGCTCGATGCTGATGGAGCGTCCGGCGTCGCCGACGAACTCCTTCCAGCCCAGGGCCAGACCGGCTTCGACCGAGACGCGGGCCTTGACCGCTGCCGGCAGGACTGCCTCGCGGTAGGCGGCGTCCTGCTTGTTGAACCACTCAACGCACGGCATGGACACCACGCGGGTGGCGATGCCCTCGGCCTGCAGCGCTTCGCGGGCCTGCACGGCGAGCTGGACTTCCGAGCCGGTGCCGATCAGGATCACCTGGGCGTCCACGGTCTGGCCGTCCTTGGACGCCTCGGCCAGTACGTAACCGCCCTTGGCCACACCTGCGGTGGATGCGAAGGTGTCGCCGGTGGCGTCGCCGTCGCCGCGCTCCCAGGTGGGGATGGTCTGGCGGGTCAGGACGATGCCTGCCGGGTTTTCGTGGTTGGCGAGCATGGCCTTCCATGCTGCCGCGACTTCGTTGGCGTCACCGGGACGGACGACGTCCAGGCCCGGGATGGCGCGCAGGGAGGCCAGCTGCTCCACCGGCTGGTGGGTGGGGCCGTCTTCGCCGAGGCCGATCGAGTCGTGCGTCCAGACGTACAGCGACGGGACACCCATCAGGGCACCGAGGCGGATGGCCGGGCGCTGGTAGTCGCTGAAGATCAGGAACGTGCCCGAGAACGCGCGGGTCTTGCCGTGCAGGGCGATGCCGTTCACGATCGAGGCGGCAGCGTGCTCGCGGATGCCGAAGTGCAGTACCCGGCCGTAGGGGTTGCCGGACCAGGCGTCCGTCTGCTTGGACGCGGGAACGAACGACGGCGAGCCTTCGATGGTGGTGTTGTTCGATTCCGCGAGGTCGGCCGAGCCGCCCCACAGTTCGGGCAGGACCGGGCCGAGTGCGTTCAGCACCTTGCCCGATGCGGCACGGGTGGAGACGTCCTTGCCGGCGGGGAAGACGGGCAGGGCTGCGTGGACGCCTTCGGGAAGTTCCTTGGCCTCGACACGCTCGAGCAGGGCAGCGGCCTCGGGGTTGGCGGACTGCCAGGCGTTGAAGGACTCTTCCCAGGCCTTGCGGGCGTGGGCGCCGCGGTCAACGACGGCGCGGGCGTGGGCCAGCACGTCCTCGTCCACCTCGAAGGACTTCTCCGGGTCGAAGCCCAGGACTTCCTTCAGGGCGGCGACTTCCTCCGAGCCCAGGGCAGAGCCGTGGATCTTGCCGGTGTTCTGCTTCTTGGGCGCCGGGTAGCCGATGATCGTGCGCAGCGAGACGATGGACGGCTTGGACGTTTCAGCCTTCGCTGCCAGCAGCGCCGAGTACAGCTCCTGGACGTCTTCCTTGTATTCGCCGGTCCGGGTCCAGTCCACGCGCTGGGTGTGCCAGCCGTAGGCCTCGTAGCGCTTCAGGACATCTTCGGTGAAGGCGATGTCGGTGTCGTCTTCGATGGAGATGTGGTTCTCATCGTAGACAACAACTAAGTTGCCCAGTTCCTGGTGGCCTGCAAGCGAGGAAGCCTCGGAAGTAACGCCTTCCTGCAGGTCGCCGTCGGACGCGATGACCCAGATGGTGTGGTCGAAGGGGCTGGTACCCGGAGCGGCGTCGGCGTCGAACAAGCCGCGCATCCGGCGCTGGGAGTACGCGAAGCCCACCGAAGACGCCAGGCCCTGGCCCAGCGGGCCCGTGGTGATTTCCACGCCGGCCGTGTGCTTGTACTCAGGGTGGCCCGGGGTCAGTGAACCCCAGGTGCGCAGCGCCTGCAGGTCCTTCAGTTGCAGGCCGTAGCCGGAAAGGAAGAGCTGGATGTACAGCGTCAGGGACGTGTGCCCGGGGGACAGGATGAACCGGTCACGGCCGATCCAGTCCGGGTCCCGCGGGTCGTGGCGCATCAGTTTCTGGAACAAGAGGTAGGCAGCCGGAGCCAGGCTCATCGCCGTTCCGGGGTGGCCATTGCCCACCTTCTCCACGGCGTCCGCAGCCAGGACGCGGATAGTGTCCACCACGCGCCGGTCTAGGTCGGTCCAGGACAGTTCACCCGTCCGGGAATCGGATTCTTCAATTACAAGGCTCGGCACTGAAGGGCGCCCTCTCTACTGGCGTTCGTTGTTACTGAGTTAGTCTTCGTAGCCGCAGATCGCCGCGACCTTGTCTGCTGAGGCACTGCTTTCGTCGAAGGTGTAGCCGACCCATTCCTTCGTAAGGCGGCGGGCCAGCTCGAGTCCGATGACGCGCTGGCCCATGCATAGGACCTGCGCGTTGTTGCTCAGAATGGCACGTTCTACGGAAAACGAATCATGGGCGGTCACGGCCCGCACGCCTTTGACCTTGTTCGCCGCGATCGCTACGCCGAGGCCGGTGCCGCACACTAAAAGTGCCCGATCTGCCGCGCCATCAGCCACCATCCGGGCGGCCTGAACCGCTATGTGGGGGTATGCGGTATGCCCGTCGGCGGCTACGCCGACATCGAGGACGTCTGCTACGAGGCCATGAGCCTCCAGGTCGTTTTTGAGAGTCTCCTTGTAGTCAAAGCCTGCGTCGTCGCAACCGACAACAATTCTGAGTTTTCCAGTCATGGGAGGTTGATCCTTCGATCTAGGTTTTGGAGATGGAGGTCAGGAGGCCGTGGCGCTGACGGGCAGTTTGGCCAGCCCGCTCACCAGGAGCGCAAAGGAAGTTGCGCCGGCGTCGGGTGTGCCTAGGGACTTCTCAGCCAGAGGGCGGGCGCGGCCGAGCTTTGGCGTTAGCAGGGCGGTCATTTCCGCCTTTTGAGTAGCCACCGCTGCTGCCGCCCGCCACGCCGCAGCAAGAGGAGTTCTTCTTTCGATGCCTGCGCTGAGTTCTTCGACGAATGGCAGCATCGCGTCCACCAAGGTCTTGTCGCCGATGCTGGCGCGGCCCAGATCCAGGATTGCAGCGGAGAATGACCGCACTGCCGTGACGAGGTCCTTGTCAGTGTATGCGGTCCTGCTGTCTGTCAGGGACCGCCCGGCGGCCTCGAGAGCTGCTCCCCAAAGAACACCCGAGGTTCCGCCAGCGCGTTCCGCCCAGCTTTGACCGGCTGACTGCAAAAGCCATCCGGCCCCTGCGCCGCCGTCGTAGGCGATTCTCGCTGCGGCAAGTGCGGCATCGATGCCTTTCACCATGCCCCGGCCGTGGTCGCCGTCGCCGGCCACCGCATCGATTTCTCCGAGTCGGACCTCGTCAGCATGGAGAATTCGGGCCATGCTTTCCAAAGCATCGACGGTTTTCCCTGCAAGGAACCGTGCGGCTGGGGTTGCATCCGGAATCGTTTTGGATTCCTGGATTTCCTTGCTGCTGTCTTGAGCGAAACCACTGATCGCTGCAATGGGGGCTTTCTGCTTCCTGAAGGCAGGAGTGTAGGTGTCTGCGGTCCAAAACGTCTCGAGCTGTTCGTCCAGCCACATCAGTGTGAGTGAAACACCGCCCATATCCATGCTGGTCACGAGTTCCCCCACCTCTGGGTCGACTACTTCCAGGTCCGCTTCCCGTAGCAGCTTCGACACCGATCCCCAGAGGAGGAACAGCTCTTCGTATTTGGTAGTGCCGAGTCCGTTGAGGATCGCCGCTACTCGCTTGCCGGCACCACCGGGTGCGGCTTCCAGGAGGGAGTCCACCAGCAGGCGGGCGAGATCTGCTGCTGGCGGCATCTGCATGTCGCGGATGCCGGGCTCACCATGTATTCCGAGTCCCAGACCCAATTGGTTTTCTGCGACCGTAAAAAGCGGCCGGTCTGCCCCCGGCAGCGTGCAACCGGAAAATGCCACACCGATGGTCCTGGTGGTTGCGTTGGCGGTGCGCCCCGCCTGTTCAACACCGTCCAGGTCCAGCCCCGCGGCAGCTGCAGCACCGAGAACCTTAAAGACGGAGAAGTCTCCAGCGATCCCACGCCGTTTGTCTTCCTCGACGGCCGATGCGATGTCGTCAGTAACCACCACGATCCGGGTATCGATGCCTTCTTTGCGGAGGCGCTCCGCGGCGATTCCGAAATTCATGTTGTCCCCGGCGTAATTGCCGAACGTCAGGATGACCCCCCTGCCCTGATGCGCGGCCTTTGCCACCGAATAGACCTGGGCCGCCGAAGGCGATGTGAAGATGTTGCCGACGACAGCGCCCGTCGCGAAACCCTGCCCGACCAGGCCTACGAAGGCCGGGTAGTGGCCGGAGCCGCCGCCGACGACCACCGCTACTTGGGGTTCGCCGGTACGCAGTGCCACTGCACCGCCAGGCACTCCGCGTAGCCGGTCCGCGTAAAGGTCAAGGAAGCCGGCGAACTGCTCCTCTGCGAATTCCGCGGGGTCGTTGAAAATCCTGGTCATGGTGTTGCTCCAAAAGCTCGAGATCTGGTGTGTTGTTAGTGGTGGCGGGTTCCGGCTGTGTCGGCCGGGACCCGCAGGAAGGTGGTGAGGATGAAAGCCACGCCGTAGAGCGCCACAAAGGCCCAAACCACGCCGGCGTTTCCGCCCCATGGCAGGACAGCGGCCACTACCGCTGCTCCGAGGAAGGCTGCCCCGCCGGCAGCTGTGGTGTACATGGCCATGGCAGCACCCTTGTGATCGGGAGTCAGCGCGGGCATGATAGCGCCCATCGGGACGAAGCCCGCCAGTAGGATTCCAAAGGCCACGCCAGCCAGGACGGACAGCCAGTAGCCCCAGTCCGAGCCCGGTTCCACGAGATGGGGAACGTACCACCAGGCCAGCAGTCCAACTGCTGAACCCACCACACCGAACCAGCGGACGGTGCGCTGCCATCCCCACTTGTCGCCGATGGCGCCGAAGAGGGCGTTGAAGGCGATGTTGGATGCGTAGACAATGACTGTCATCATCAACCACTGGGTCTGTGACCATCCCAATTCGCCGCCGATCACACTTGGCAGGATCACGAACATACCGTACTGGGGCGCGGTGTTGATGAGCCGGACGATGAAGCCCATGAGGATTTTGGGTTCGCGCGCCAGGAGGCGGATACCGCCGGAAAGGACTTCCGCTGTCGACTCCCCTGGGGGAGCGAGACGTTGGGTGCCCCGCTGCTCCTTGACGCCCAACCAAGCGATAAGGAAACCAAGGGTCACCAGACCGATCGAGGCGGCCATTGTCAGCGCTTCACCGGTCCGACCCCCGCCAAAGACCGGGATGAAGGTCAGCGCAAACAGCGAGCCAAAGGTGGGCAGCCCACCAGTGAACATGACGTAGAACCAGCCCACTGCAGTACCGTTGCTCTTCCTCGGGGCAACTGTGTTGATCCAGACGAGGAATGCGAAAGCAAAGAGCGGGTAGCCGAGCCCGCGGAGGAAGTAGCTGGCCATGATGCCGGCGGTGAAGCCCGCATTCAAACTAACCAGGAACAGCACCTCGAATAGGACCCAAGCTGCAAAGCCGAGCGCCATGACGCGCCGCGGACCGATCAGATCCGAAAGGGCACCGGACAGATAGGACGCGAGCGTGACGGCCACGCCGTACATGGTGATGATAGTGGGGGCCAGCATGGCCTGCCCGCCTAGCGCGCCAGCCATGTGGGGTGCAATGAAGTTCGATTCGACGCCGTTGCCGGTCATGAAGACCAGGACTCCGAGGAACCCCCAGCGGAGGGAGTGCGGAATGCCGATCCGGTCAAGCAGCCTTTCCCGCGAAGCTACAGCGGGCGTGGCAAATGTACTCATGGAAAACGCCTTTGTTTTGAGGGGCAGGTGTGGTTCAGCTTCCATGGGGGCTGCAGCGATGGCCCCCGGGCCGCTTGAGTTAGCGGGCGGAACCGGGAAGGATGGAGACTTTAACGGAGGCGCCGGTGGTGTCTCCTACGAGATCCAGCGCGTCCTGGAACCGGTCGAGGGGAAACTGGTGTGTGCAGATCTCATCCATCGGAAGGATGCCTGACTCGATCATCTTGATAGCAGCAGGCCAGCAGTGAGGCCCGAGGTGGGCGCCGCGGACATCCAGCTCCTTGTCATCGCTAATGATGGACCAGTCCACGGAAACGTCTGATCCGAAGACCGAGTACTCCACGTAAGTTCCGAGCTTGCGCAGCAAATTCAGGCCCTGGCCTACGGCCGAGGGATGGCCGGTTCCTTCTATGTAGACGTCCGCGCCGTAGCCGTCGGTCATATCCTTGACCAGCTTGACGGCGTCCTCGCGTCCCACATTGATGACGACGTCGGCGCCGCACTTACGGGCAAGGTCCAATTTCGTGTCAGACATGTCCAAGGCAACCACCGTGAGTGGGCTCTTGGCTTTTGCTCCGGCAATCATGCCAAGGCCAATCGGGCCGCAGCCGGCAATTACCACAACGTCATTGAACTGGATGTTGGCGCGCTCTACCGCATGCAGGGAGCAGGACAGCGGTTCGGCGAACGCTGCGTGCTCCGGGGCGAGTTCCTTGGACACCTTGTGAGCTCTGGCGTTGGGCGGCACCACCAGGTATTCGGCCATGGCCCCGTTGTAGTTGCGGAAGCCGAACATGTCGTGCGGCCCGCACATCCAGTACTGGCCACGCTGGCAGTACCGGCACGCTTCGCAGGGCACGATCTGCTCGCAGGCGATCCTGTCGCCGAGTGTGAGCCCGTGATGGGCGAGGGCGGCCTCGCCGCCGCTAACGATGGTTCCTACGAACTCGTGGCCCGGTGTCACTTCCTTCTGTGCCCACGCGGGGCGGTTTTCATCGCCCCAGAACTTCGCTGCGCCGTGGTAGCACTTGAGGTCACTGGCGCAGACGCCAACCGCCTCAACTTTCATCAGCAACTCATCCTCAGCCGGGACCGGGGTTGCCACCTCCTCCAAGGTGTAGTTCTCCGGTCCGTGACAAATGACTGCTTGCATCGCTGCCGGTACTGCAACGTGCTTTTCCACTTCTTCTGCGTAAGTGCTTGACATGGTTCCCTCCTTGGAACGTGTGACGTGCGTCAATAACCCAAGCTTGACGACGTGCTGAACAAATGTCAAGAACAAAATTTCTGAGAGCGGCCGTTGTGAAATTTTGTTCTGGGACCGATTACTATTGAGGCATAGGCATCTGCTGTGGAATGGAGGATGGGGGATCGCATGTCGGAAGCCGCACTCGCTCCGGTTGGTACGAGCAGTAAGTTTCCGCTGGAAACGATTTATCAGGCTGCCCGGATGTACTATGTCGAAGACGCAAACCAAGTTAAAATTGCCCAATCACTCGACGTCTCAAGACCTACAGTGAGCCGCCTGCTGGCCGAGGCACGCCGCATAGGCATGGTCCGCATTGAAGTGGTAGATCCCGCCGCGACGACATCTAAGTCGTTGGCCATCGAACTCGCCGATGCGTTATCGATCCAGCAGGTCTACTTGGCCGACGGAGATCAGTCGCGACGCCTCCGCGGGGGTCTGCTGCCCCTGGTCTTCGAGGCCATCTCCGACATGGCTCTTGCCCCCGGCGACGTCCTGCTCGCATCATCCGGACGCACAATCTACGAGCTCAGCCAAGCGCCGCTACCGAAGCTTCCAGGCGTAATCGTTGCCCCCTCCGTGGGGGGACAGACAGAGCCGGAGCCCTGGTACCAAACAAATGAAATTGCCCGTGCGATTGCCGAACACACAGGCGCCCAGCCCGCTTTTCTCTGGACCCAGGCTCTGCCCTCGCCGGAGATGCATGAGTTCCTTCAGCGGGACCCGGACTTCCAAAGGATTAAGCGGTTGTGGGAGTCAGCAAAGGGTGCGCTTCTCGGCATCGGCGCGCCTCCCACCACGCGAAGCTCGATTTCACGATTTATCCCGAAAGACGATGATTCGCTTTCTCGCGCAGTTGGGGATATCTGCTTGAACTTCTACGACGTCCACGGCAAGCAAATTGCCTTCCCTGGAAGTGACCGAATCGTCTCAACCTCCGAAGAGAACCTACGAGCCATCCCCCATACGGTCGGTGTGGCGGTTGGCGCCGAAAAGGCCACAAGCATAGTGGGTGCAGCACGCGCCGGATACTACCGCAAGCTGGTGACCGACTCGCATACAGCGAGGGCCGCCTTGGATTACATCAGAACAGCATAACCGGGGGCCATCCGGCCTACCACGTGGTGTCTTTCTCCTGCCACCGGGCCAGGAAGTGCATATGTTCGCGGTTGGCAGGATACAAGCTGAGGTACTGCTGGTAGAGGTCCTCATAGACAGCGCCGGTTCGAGGGTCTGGCTCCACAATCCGAGCAGTTTGCATCCAATCAGTGTCGGGGCCCACACAGCCGGTACCCACCGCCGCCATCAAGGCATCCCCGTAGCTCGCGCCTATCGTCACTTTCGGCACTATCTGAGGCCGTCCTGAAATATCGCTGACAATCTGTGCCCATAGCCCTGCTTTTAGCCCTCCACCAACGGCGAGAAGGCGCGTGATCGGTTCTCCCGCCTGCTCGACCAGATCCAGCATCTGCCGCAAACCATAAGAGATCCCTTCGAGCCCGGCACGGAGCAGGTGCCCGCGTCCATGCCGAAGGGTTAATCCAGTAATCATTCCGCGTGCGTCAGGGTCAAGGAGTGGCGTGCGTTCGCCGGCGAAATAAGGCAGCAAGAGAAGGCCCTCCGCTCCGGCTGGCGTCGCGGCTGCCTCAGAAAAAAGTTCTCCCATATCTGCTCCGCCGAAAAGGCGCTGCAGCCAAGTCAGCAGGCTTCCAGATGTGGCCATACCCCCGGACAGCGTAATGGAGCCAGGCTCCACGCCGGGAGCGACCCACAGCTTGGGATGACTTCGGAGCGCCTCGAGGCGTTGAACGAAAAACATGGTGGACCCGTACATCAGCATGGTGTCCCCTGCTCGGCGGACACCCGCACTGTATGCCTCCACCCAGGCGTCCACCGTTCCGGCACACACCGGTATCCCAACCGGGATCCCAGTCAACTCCTGCGCTCCCCGGGTGACCGTCCCTGCGACCTCGGCTGGCCACAATAGCCGTGGAAGGGGAAGATGACCGGCAACCGCCCGGGCGCGTTCAGTGATCCATTCGAGCCGGTGAATGTCGTAAAGGGGATCACACTGGCTGGCCGTGGGGTGGTCCAGGACGTACTCGCCTGTCAGCCGCTGAACCAAGAAGGAACTGCAGGAAAACCAATACCTGGCAGCAGAAAAGACGGCCGGCTCGTTCCTAGCAATCCAGCGGAGCTTCGGACCAACCGATTGTGACGACAGGTCTTTCCCCCCACTAGCAACGATCGCTGTTTTCCCCAACTCCTCGTTTAGGTCTCCTATGTCCTGGGTCGCCCTCGTGTCCACTCCATATAGAATCGCTGGCCGGAGTGGAGCAAAGTCCCCGTCGGTAACGACCAGACATGGTCCCATACCGCTGACGGCAACACCGAACACGCCCTTTGCGTCGTTACGGGCGAACAGCTCACCACAGAGCTGCTGAACCTCCGCCCACCAAGTTTCTTCAGCAAGCATCTCAGCCCAACCGGCGCGCGGCAGGGAGATCGTGTGGTGGACGATTGCGGTATCGATGATCGACCCGTCAGAAGTGACGAGAACGGCTTTGCTGCTACCCGTTCCTATATCGATTCCGAGGAACAACCGCCGTCACCTTCCCTAGGGCTCCAGCCCTCTTTCCCAGGCACCACCGGTGCCCCAAGCGCCATCCTATCCCCGGCACCAGACCCGGCCACTGCAGCGGGCGCATCCGCTGGCAACTCCTTTGCAGCCCAGCCCTGCCCGTTTTGAAACGCCGATAACGGATATTCGGTCACGTAGCTATCTGCCTTTGCACGAGGACCAGAAACCGTAGGTGGGTTCGCTACACGCCGCACCCGTCAAGGTTCCTGGGAGGTCACCTCGCAGTAGAGCCCAGTTGACGGGGTGGCGGGCAGCGCGGCAACTTGGTGGCGCCAGTCGTGTGTCTTCATCTGGCGCAAAATTCGGCGCGATGACCTTGGTCGGTGTCAGAATTGCGTCCAAGTTCCGTTTATTGACAGTGGATCAAGATGGTCTCAGATTCCACCCTGACAGTCGGAGGGGCAGGAAACCCGGGTTCGGCAGCCCGAGAATAATCGAAATAGTCCAAGGAATCGGGACTTGATGGAAACCCTTCGGGCAAGGGATGGCGATCACGCCTCTTCCGACTCTCTGGTGCCCAGAAACAAGTCCGGAGCTCCGTCGAAAGGCCCAATCCTCCGTGGTCAGGCCGCCCCGACGTCAGGTTGGGGTGTGCCCCAAGTGAACGGACTAGCTACGCTAAGTCGGGGTGGGACAGGTCGAAAGGATTTGGCCTGAGTGTTCATGCGCTTGCCCGGCAGCACGATTCAAGCTCTTGCTCTCAGGGCAGGCCCCGCGGACTTGACGATGATCCGGGTCCTTGAGAGGAACCACAGGCGGGGCAGATAGTCCCGCTGGGCGGTACCGGCAGATCCGGCCGCCCCCTACCCGGTTCTAATTTCTGGCCACGACTTGCTTCGTGGGCTTGGACGTGTTGTTCCCCTTCTAAGGACAAGCTGTAGATTCTGTGCCTGCCGACTTTCTCGATACTCACGAATCCGTGGGAGTTCAGCTGAGTTAATCGGTTGCTGACGTATCCCTGTGAAAGGGCGAGCTCATCCGCTAGCGCCTTAGGATACGTGGGCCCTCGCTGCAGAACACGGACGATAGCGACTGTGGTTCGCCCTTCAAGCAAGGGGGAAACTTGCGCCTTCACACGCTTTCCTTACTGTCGTTGTGTTCCCTGATAGGGAGCACAAAGCGAACTTCTTGCTGAAAGTCTCTGCCCGGCTGGTGGCCGAGCCGGGCAGAGACTGCTGCTGTTGGGCTACCCCTTGAGCATGCCTTCTAAGTCGGTTTTGGCTGCGGCCATAGCAGCTTTGGCGGAGACGCTGCCGGACAGGGCAGCTTCGACGTGTTCATTGAAGCGTGTCTGAGCTGATGACGCGCTGGGGAAGTTCCAGAACGGGTTGCGCGTTGCGGTGGAGGCAACTTGCTTGTCGAATTCGCTGTGGAACGCATCCTTCTTAAACCATTCCGCGTTGAGATCCCGTGTGGTGGTTGGAGGTTGTCCGGCTGCCTCAAACATCTTTTGCGTGGCTTGGGCGTCGGTGCTCATGTATTCCATAAACCGAGTTGTGGCATCCTCGTCAGTAAACCGCACCAGGGGCTGACTCCATACCAGGGCTTGCGGTGTGTCTCCCGAGGATTGGGTCGGGCGGGCGGCGGGCTTCATCTTTGATGCCATCTCAGGGTCACTTGATTGGCCCGGAATGATGCCTATTGCCTGTGGCGCGTCCTCGTAGATGGCAGCCTTCCCCTGGGCGAAAAGCGTGCGGGCAGAGTCACGGACCACTCCGGCCTGGATCAGTCCTTCGTCCAGGAGCTGCTTCCAGTAGTCCAAGGCCCGAACTGAGCCTTCATCGCCCACGGTCACGGTCTCGCCGTCCACAACAGGAGAACCGAAGGTCCACATCCACGGGATGATGTCCTTAAGCTGCTCCACCTTGGTGCAGGGAGCGTAGGGCACCATGCTGCTGTCGGCCTGTTTCAGCGCCCGAAGGGCCGCCGTGAAGTCATCGACGGTGCGGGGCGGCGCCGAAACCCCGGCTGATGAGAGGATGTCGGTGTTGACGATGATGCCGATCGCTGACTGCGTCCAGGGCATCGCATACCGCTTGCCCTTGTAGGTGCCGGCGTTCTTTACAGAGTCAGGGTACAAAGACTCGTCGAACGCCCCTGAGACCTCTTTGAGGGCGCCGGTCAGGGCGAGAGTTGAAAGCCACTCCTCGTCGATGTGGGCGACACCGGTGAGGCTTCCGCTTTTGGCTTTGAGGACGAGCTGGTTGAGGTACTGCAGGTACGGATAGCTGTTCTCCTCCGTTTTGACTGACGTGGCCGAGCTGAAGTCCGCCACGACTTCTTTGAGTGTCGTGCCCGAGTCCTGTCCGAAGACCCATGATGTGACGGACAAGGCCCCGTTGGCGGCGGGGGTGCCCGATGAGGAGCCGCAGCCTGTGAGTGTGAGGAAGCCCAGGGCGGCGGTGCCTGCCCCCGCTCCGAGGAAGGCCCGGCGGGACAGGGCGTTTGCTGAACGGTTAGGCATCGTTGCCATTTTCTTTCTCCTATTGATCTGTTGCGGCCGGCGCCGCAGGTGGTGGGGAGCTATTTGACGGAGCCGGCCAAGGCTCCGCTTACGAAGTGTTTTTGCAGGAGCAGGAAGACTGCGATCACGGGCAGGGAGGTCACCAGGGACGCGGCCATCATTTGGCCGTAGGAGTTCTGGAACTCGCCCAGGAAGGTCAGTGACAGGCCTGCCGGGAGGGTTTGCAGAGGTGTATCGACAAGGGTTAGTGCGTAGGCCAGGTCATTCCATGCCCGGATGAAGGCGAAAAGGCCGACGGCGATCAGTGAAGTTCGGCAGACAGGCAGCAGCACGGTGATCATGATTCTGAGCTCGCTTGCCCCGTCGATGCGGCCTGCTTCTATGAGGTCGCTGGGAATCGCATCAAAGCTGTTCTTCATCATCCATACGGCGAGGGGGAGGGTGAATGTTGAGTACGAGAGGATGAGCGCCCCGTAGGTGTTGAGCAGTCCGAGGGCGTTGAACGAGGCGTACAGCGAGAGCAGGAGCAGGACCTCGGGGACCATCTGGGCCACGAGTATCAGGTACATCAGCGGGGTGCGGCCGTAGTAGCGGAATTTCGAGAAGGAGTACCCCGCGGTGAATCCCAGGAAGAGGCTGATGACGGTTGTCGTGGTTGCCACGATCAATCCGTTCACCATGAACTGCAGGAGTGTCGCGTTGGTCAGGACCTCGGTGAAGTGCTCCAGGGTGAAAGACCGCTGTATCGAGGGCGGGAACTGGAAAATGTCATGGTTGGAAGTGAACGCCGTCAAAGCCATCCAGGCCACTGGAAAGAGGGAGAACAACAGCAGTGCCGCGACCGTGATGTGGGCGGTGGTTGAGCGACGCTGCCCGGGAGCGGAACCGTGGGCAGATGCTCCGATGCCGGTCCTCGCTGGTGTTTTGAGGGTTGCAGACATCTGGTTAATCCTTTTCCTGCTTGAGTGTATAGACGACGTAAATGGCCACCAGGGCGCTCATGAGGACGGTCCAGACGGCGCCGATTGCTCCTGCCGCCCCAAGGTCGAAGTCGCTGAAGGCGGCCTTGTACAGGGCGATGGAGAACGTTGTCGTGGAGCCCACAGGCCCGCCGCTGGTCATCACGTAGGGAATCTCGAACTGTTGGAATCCCCAGATCGTTTCGAGCAGCAGGGTCAGGGCCAGGGCCGGTTTGATTTGCGGGAGGATCACGAAGAACTGTTTCTTCCAGGCGGAGGCTCCGTCCACGGCTGCGGCGTCGTGTACTTCGGAGGGAACCCCCTGCAGCGCCGCCAGGATCAGGATGGTCATCCAGGGGAAGGAGTGCCAAATCTTGGCCACAATAATTGCTGCCATGGCCAGCTGGGGGGAATCCAACCAGTTGGTGTTGCCTTCTCCCAGGCCCAGCAGTTGGATGGCGCCGTTCAGGACGCCGTAGTTGGTGTCGAAGATCCAGAGCCAGACGAAGGAAACGACGACGCCGGGGAGGATCCACGGTACGAGGAATGCCGTGCGGAGGGCTCCGACGGCCGCCATCCGCGTGTTCAAGGCCAGGGCAAGGGCCAGTGCGACGACGAAGGCGCCGAGGGTCGAGGCTCCCACGAAGACGATGGTTTGCCACAGGATGGGGCCGAAGGATGGTGAGGAGATGAAGTTTGCGATGTTTTCGAATCCGACGAAGTTCTCGTCGGTGCTGAGCAGGCTCCGGTCGGTGAAGGCGAAGGCGAGGGATTGAACGAAGGGATATCCGATGACAAGGATAAACAGGGTCAGGGCCGGAAGGATCAATAGATAAGGGAAAGGTGTCCCGCGTTTGGCTCTGCGGTTCGGTGCGGGATGTTCCTTGCTTGGTTTTCGGCCACTTGTGCCTGGGCCGGCCTGATGTTGTGTTCCGGTATGGACAGACATGACTTAACCAGCCGATGTGCAGATGGGGGATTGGTAGCACCGGATCTCGTAGACTCCGGCGGAGGGGTCGCCGTTGGTGGCGAACACGGTCAGGCGGAGTCTGCCGGTGGTGATGCCTTCAGGCAGGTCGTGAACGACGCGGGTGGAGTAGTTGCCAGACACGCGGGTGATTTCGCGCCACCCGCCAGCGGTTTCGGCTTCCAGGGCGTAGTCACGGGCGCACTGGGGGTCGCGGTAGAAAGCAGGGTAGGCATGGTATTCGCGCAGCAGGTGGCCCGAGAACGTGATCTGGACCTGGCGGATGCGCTGGGGCTCCTGCCAGGAGAGCTCGAGCCACTGAGGAAGTGGGGCCACCGGATCGGACCTCCACTGGTTGGTGCCCTGGTGGGGACGGGTGACGCCGGTAAGGACGTTGTCGGCGGTGTAGGCTTCCTGCGCCGGCTCGATCTGAAAGCTCAGGGTTGAGCCTCCGCCGAAGCGGCGGTAGCGGCCTGGGCTGTACTCGTAGCCGGCAATCTGCCCTGGCAGGACGGTGCTGGAGACGTGCCACTCGATCTCAGGAGCTGCTTCAAGGTCCACCCTGATATAACCGCCCTCTGCCAGGTCATCACCTGGGATGGTGACGGGCCACTCGATCCAGTGGGGGCCTCCGGGCGGGACGATTAACACTTCTTTTCGCAATGCCCCTCCGGGCTCGGTCCTGTAGTCCCAGATGTCCTTGACCTTATGAACGGTCGCAGTGACTTCACGGGCCGATTCCCCTCCATTGCTGAGTGCGAGCCGGATGACGTCGACGCCCTGCCCTGCCCCTACCGCAATCCATTGCGCGGTCCGCCGCTCAAGACGACCGGTGAACGGGTGCACTGGATGGTCGCGCCAGTGATCGATCCCACCGAGCCAGTTCGCGCTGTTCGGTCCGACCCCGCGGACCTTGTCAGCGCTGCTGGAGGTGACCGACGACGCGAGGGCCAGGTCCGCCGGGTCAGTATTCCGCACGTGGGGCAGGAAGCAGCCATCGCGCAACAGCGCCTGCTGGAGCTCCCCCATATTAGTGGTGAGGACAGACTGGATTCCCTGGCCGTCCTTGGCGATGGCAGCAGCGGTACCTGCCGCTTGGCCCATTACTGCCGTTGTCCCCATGACACGCAAGGCGCCTAATGCGGCGTGGGTGGAACTGACGTTTCGTCCCGCGAACATCAGGTTGGAGACGTCCTTGCTCATCAGAGCACGAAGCGGGATTCCGAAAGGTCCCACGTACTTGGAGGAGCCGAAGCTGGATTTTGGATTGGCGAAAAGAGCCGTGCTTACAGGCTCTGCGTCCTCGGCCAGCAGACCCCCCAAAGTGTGCAGGTCCACGTACCAGCCTCCGAACGCGACCTCATCCTCGAAGGACCCGTTTTCAATCAGGTGGTTCTCTGTTAGGACCAGCTCCCCAAGCAACCTCCTGCTCTCACGCTTTCCTGGCACTTGCCCGATCCAGTCCAGTGCCAGGTTCGCCGCCTTTTCGGACCAATGGGGATCCCTGTTTTTCAGGTAGTCCCAGATTCCCAGGACATGGCGCGTGAGTTCGTGCCGAATGACCTCGTTGTCGTGAATGGAATCCCAGGGGGTGCCGATTTCAATCCACCAGTACCCGCTGGAGAGCGTCTTCGGAAGCCGTGCCCCCTTGCGGAAGAACGAGGGGTCATCGTATTTCACCGCCCACTCGGGGGCCTTGAAGGGGACCGGCCGGCCAGTATCGACTGTTTTGAAGTGGAGGGAACTGCCCATTGTCCCGTCCGATGCTTCATCCGGGGCATCGGGTTCGCCGTACTCGGAGGCCGCTTCCGTACCGGAGAGCCATTCCGCCCCTGCCAGAGCACCCAAAGTCCCGTCGCCGGTGCAGTCTATGAAGGTCTTACCGGAAATCTGGATAACCGTCTCGGCGTTGGCCACGCGGGCACGCACCCTGCTGATCCTATGGTCGATGACGTCAACCTCTTCCAGGGCCGTGTTGAGGTGCAGGGTCAGCCCTTCTGTGCGGACCGCCATGTCATAAAGAACGAGGTCCCAGACGCTGTTTGTCCACCCGTTTTCTTCAATCTTGGCGTGGTTCGTGGCCCGTTCCTGGATCAGTGCTTCAGAGATGATGCCCGTTTCCCTGGCGTAGCCGTGGAAAGCTGCCGCACCGTGCGGTGTGACGCGCACTTCAGATGAAGAGTTTCCGCCAAGAACCGGACGGTCCTGAATCAAAACGGTCTTCGCTCCATGGCGTGCCGCCGCAACCGCGGCGGAAAACCCCGCCAAACCGCCACCGGCGACCACAACGTCGTAGTCTTCTTCGACAAACTTCACTCGTAAACCCCTTCAAAGTCTCTGTGTGTTGATGCAAGTGCTCATTGCTTGCCATGTGTGCGTGATGCCGCCGCTTCCCAGAACTTAAACGTTCTAGTAGAATTAGTATGTGATCGCGGTTACGGTCATGTCAATACATAGTTCTAAATGAGAGGTGGTTATGGCGGCCCGGAACCCGAACGGTCGACGGCCCACTATCGTCGACATCGCTAAGCAGGTGGGGGTTTCCCCCGCGGCCGTATCCATGGTGCTCAGGGAGCTGCCAGGTATTGGGGATGAAACGAGGCAGAGGGTCTTGGCGGCTGCAGCAGAGTTGAACTACCGCCCGGACTCGCGGGCAAAGTTGCTTCGGAGCCGCAACTCCAAGGTCCTCGGAGTGCTGTACTCGCTAATGTCGCCTTTTCACGCTGACCTGGTGCAATGGCTATACGAGTCGGCGGGGAAACGAGGCTACACCGTGATGCTCGGCGCCCTGGGGGAAAACATCTCCAGCGCCCGCGCCGTGGAGGCCCTGCTCAACGCCCGTTGTGACGGAATCATACTTATTGACCCGGAGTCTATGGATGAGTCGGTGATTTCCGTGGCCTCCCAAGTGCCCACAGTCGCCATCGGTCACATGCACCCCCGTCCCGGAACAGATCTTGTCCAAGCTTCAGGGTCGGAAGGTATTGCTCAAGCACTTGGGCATCTTGTCAGTCTCGGGCATCGACGAATTGCCCATGTCTCCGGGGGATCTTCCCTAGCGGGAGCCGAAAGAAGCAAAGCGTACGTAAGCTCCATGGAGAGGCTTGGGTTGGCCTCTGAGATCGAGATTATCGAGGGGGATGGTTCGGATCTGGCCGGCGTCCTCGCCGCTCGATCCTTCCTGCAGGGCAACATGCCAACAGCCGTCGTGGCTTACAACGACTCCACCGCCGTGGGGTTACTGTTCGAGCTCCTCAGAGCCGGCGTGTCGGTTCCGGCCGATGTGTCCCTAGTCGGTTACGACGACAGCCATGTCGCCTCGCTACCTCACATCGGCCTGACATCCATCGCTCAAGGTTCGCCGAGACTGGCGAAAGCAGCAGTGGAGCGAATGGATGCCAGGCTGCAGGATTCCGCCTCCACTTCCGCTCCAGCTGACCCGTGGATCGACATACTCACACCACACCTGGCGGTTCGCTCCTCCACCGGTCCCGCGCCTGCGGCGAAGGACCACAGCTTGATAACCAGCCAAAGGCATGGCACACCTCATGGGGCCGGGATGGACACCAGCCCCACTAACCATGTCCCCTCCTGAGGGAAAGTCTAAGGACCTACCCCACTTCAGTAGTGGGAGCTGGCGAGAAGTTGGAGGGAAACCTAACGCGAACCGATGATTGACTGCCGCGGTGCCGACAAGGCACCGCTGCGTAGCCGTCTATCACATCAGCGCGCCGCCGATAACGGATATTCGGTCAAGCTAAAGCAGACCGCTCAGCGCGGTACCGGGCTACCTCGCGAGGACGTCGACGTTGAGTGGCGCGCAGATGTTGACCAGCCAGCTAAAGCCGTCGGCTGCGGCGAAGGCAAGCCCGCTTCCGGGGACGACTTCAAGGTGATGCTCCTGAACCCTGTCACCAAATAGCATGTAGGCCCTTGCGCTGTTGTCGCGTTTAGACATCCAGCCGATGCCGTCAAACCCTGCGGCATGGGCAGCGTGAGCCCACTTGCGCGTCTGCGGATAGTTGTCCATCGGGGTGTCCGTGAGTTGGATGGCCTCGACCCCGAGGGCGCGGAGGCCCAATCCAAAGAATTCCACGACCCGGATTGGCCGCTTTAGCTCCAGTCCAGCCAGAACACTGTTGGCGTAAATGCTGCGGGGAAGCGGCGCCGGAGCACCGACCGGGACATCATGAAGCAGGGTCTCGGCCAGTGCGGCTTCCCGGGTCTCGGCGAGGTACAGGGCCGGCACGGCCGGGTCGCCGAAGAAGTGAAACCGGCCGGCCCCCTTCGGCCCGGGGTTGAACTGGTTGGGCCGAAACCGGTTGGAATGGATGCGCTGGAGGATGGTGCCAGCATCCAAGATCCCGGAGCGGGGCTCGAAGGGGCTGGGTGGCTCCGGGGTGGCAGGCCAGGAGGCCGTCACCATATGGCCCCAAAGTGGGCCTCAGCCGCCGCGAGCAACTTTTCCGGGTCGGTTAGGTGGTCTACCGGCCTGCGCTGGTCAGCGAATGCCGCCGACGGGGCTGCCATCCACAGGACCAGGTCTTCGTCCGGGACCCCGAAGCCGCGGGTTAGTGCCAGTAGCTCCGGAATGACAGTGAGGACGGAACCGCGCTGCACGTCGAATTGAAATTTCGGGTACCGGACGGCCTGGCGGCGGGCATAGCCGAGCAGCCTGCCGGCGGCCCGCTGCGAGGACGCGAAGTTCCGGTTGGTGGCTTTGGCGCCGAGGAAAGCTGCCGTTTCGGTGCTGCTCATCGATGGCAGTTCGTGTTCGATTCGCCGCCACCAGTTTTCCTCCGCCTGCAGGCTGCGGGCGAGTTCAGGAGATGGCATTTCCGGGTTGGACGCGATCGCAGCCCCCAGAGCCGCGATGCTGTTCGCTTCACTGAGAGCGCGCTTCAGGATCCACCCATCGACACCGGCTATTTTTAGCGGTTCTTTTATCGTCGAGGACGGAGAAGACTTGCTTGAGAACAAGCTGCCTGCAGCACGCCTGTGAGCTACTTTCGCCTTCTTCTTCAGGATCACGTCCCGCCGTGAGGTAACCATTTCGCCTCCTGAGCAATGACGGTTATTACATATCACTCTAGCGCGTGAGTTGTCATCCGGGAAGGACAGGCGCGCGGTCATCACGCGTTCTACGCCTGCCTTGCATTCGTCTGGCAGGTACGGACGTTGGCGTCAGAATAGCGCGGGATTCCGGTTTTATTGACACCGGCTCATGACGTTCTCACCTTCCACCCTGACAGTCAGAGCGAAGAGAAAGCAGGTTGGTAGCCCAAGAATTATCGAAGTAGCCGACCGGATTTGTACTAAGTGAAGTTCGCTCGGTGCATGAGGGTTACGGTGTCATTCGTTGTGGCCCCGAAGGCCTTACGAGTACGTGCCGACGGCTCCGCGACGGGGACCAGGTCCCGCATTCCCCCTCGTCGGACGTCCCTGACGTCAGGTTGGGGTGTACCTAAACCTAGTAATGCCGGGCGTCGAGATTCTCGGCCCTCGGCCATTTTTGGTCACGGTCCGCGATAGCCAGGGCGGCCGTCTAGGGATTGGTACACCCCGTTTCCTATTCCTATCGCACTTGCGCGAGGGCTTCTTCAACGATGTGTTCGGCGATGGCTAGGGAAGCCGTGGCCCCGGGGGAGGGTGCGTTGCGGACCTGAACGAGTCGCCCTGTGGACCGGATGACGAAGTCGTCTACCAGGCTTCCGTCCGCGTTGAGGGCCTGCGCGCGGATCCCACGCACGCCCTTGACCACGTCGGCTGATTCGATGGCGGGCACGAATTTGCGGGCTTCCTCCACGAAGGCTTTCTTACTGACCGCAGTGCGGACCTGCTGAAGCGTCGCGGGGATGTTTTCGGCAGCAAATTTCCAGAAGCCCGGGTAGGTGAGCGTGTCCGTGAGGTCGCGGAGGTTGGGTGCGTTGTTCCGGTAGTTTTCGCGTGCAAGGGACAGGAAGGCGTTGGGTCCGAGCATGACTGCGCCGTCCACGCGTTTGGTCAGGTGTACACCGAGGAAGGGGTACCGGGGGTCCGGGACAGGGTAGATGAGCCCGTTGACCAATGAGGAGCGCTCGGGCCGGAGCAGGAAGTAGTCGCCGTAGAACGGCACGATTTGCGGTCCGTTGTCCTTCTTCCCTGGGGTTCCTGTCTGGTCTGTGACGGCGTTGGCGAGCCTGTCAGACTGCAGGCCCGCGCACGTAATGACCAAGTCGAACGCCTCAGTGTCGAAGCCGGCGCCGGAGACCCTGACCTCGGATCCGGTCACGTCCAGCCCGGTGACTGAGGCGCCGAGACGGATCTGGCCTCCGTCGGCCTCGACGTCCTTGCCGAGTGACCGGGTCAGGCCGGGGTAGTCGATGATGGCAGTGTGAGGGGAGTGCAGGGCGGCGATGCCTCCGGTGCAGGCGGGTTCCAGCTCACGAAGCCGGTCACGGTCGATGAGGGCAACGTCCGGGACACCATTGGCCTTGGCCCGTTCGAAGATGCTGTGCAACCGGTCGAGCTCAAGGCTGTTGTGGGCTACGACAACCTTTCCGCATTCGTCGTAGGCGATGTTGTTCTCAGCGGCGTATTCGGCCAGCAGCTCAACCCCGCGGCGGCAGAGCCGGGCCTTGAGCGAGCCGGGTTCGTAGTAGAGGCCGGCGTGGACGACGCCGGAGTTGTGGCCCGTCTGGTGTCCGGCGAGGTCGGATTCTTTCTCAAAGAGGGTGATTTGGGCGCCGTCGACCATTCGGGATAGCTGCCGGGCCACCGCGGTGCCAATGATTCCGCCGCCGATCACTGCAATTCGATTCGTTGTCATTACTTTTCTTCCGTTGCTGAAATGATGGTGAAGTGAAAAAACTGAGCCGTAGTACGTCCCTTACCGATCAAGCCGTGGAGCTTTTTCGTGAAGCGATCACTTCCGGCGAGCTGGTTGCAGGCGAAACGTATTCAGCCAACAGCCTGGGTGAGCGCATCGGCGTCTCCAGAACCCCGGCCCGCGAGGCCCTGCTGCAGCTGGCACGGGCGGGAATGATCCGGATTGACAAGAACAAGGGAGCCACGATCCTTGCGACCACGCTCACCGATCTGGTGGAGGTCTTCCAGATCCGGCTGATGCTTGAAGTGCCCGCCGCGGCCAAGGTCGCCCGGACGGTTTCCGAGGCCGGAATGAGCCGCATCCTCGAGTGTTTCGCCCATATGCAGGCCGCAGCGGACGAGGATGACGCCGAGGCAACCCTCCGGGCCGACCGCGATTTCCACCTGCAGATTATGGAGAATGCAGGAAACACGAAACTGGTCGACGTCCTTGAAAACCTCCGCAATCTGGTGCTGACGAGGGGGGTGGGGACCGCTCCGGCCGCCCGATCCTGCCAGGACGTCGTTGATGACCACCTCGACATCGTCAAAGCGATCTCAGCGCATGACGGACCGGCCGCCGCAGCCGCCATGCGCCGCCACATCGTCAATACCGCAGAGCTGCTGATCGCACAGGAGGCCGGGGACAGCGGGGAGTTCGACGCCGACGCCGTCACCGAGGCCCTGCGCTGGCCCAACGACTATTCCTGCTGAGTCGCCTGCGAGGCTCAGGGCCTGAGCACTGCCTTGGTGCACTGTCCGGCGGCGACGGTGTCCATTGCCTCATTGACGTCTTCGAGGGCGAAGACGGTTAAGAGGGCGCGCAAGTCGTGCCGCTTGCGCAGCTGGGGCAGCGACTCCACATATTTCACGTAGTGGGCTTCGGCGAAGCCCCAGGAGCCGAAGATCTTGAGCTGCTTTTTCGTGATGTAATGCGGGTTGATGGGCGTGGCCCCGTGGTCGGTGTATTGTCCCAGAACCAGGACCTGTCCGTTGGGGCGGGCCAGGTCCAGGCTTTCGGCCACCGCCGCCGGCACCCCGGCGCATTCGATAACGACGTCCGCGCCCCGCTCCTGCGGGGTCATCTGCCGAAGCTTCTCCAGGCGCGCAGCGGGGTCCGTGTAGATGCCCATGTCTATGACCTCGTCGCAAGCGCCGATTTCAAGGGCGAGTTCAAGGCGGGACGCCGGTGCGCCGAGGAGGATGACCTGGTCCGCGCCCATTTGCTTGGCGTAGATCGCTGCGGCAAGTCCGACGGGGCCGCTGCCTTGCACTGCCACCGTGTCTCCCGGGTGGATCGTGAGGTTTTCCAGCATGCCGTGGAGAGCGGTGGGACCGGCGCAGCCCAGAGCGATCACTTCCTCGAAGGTCACGTCATCGGGAATCCGGATGATCGCTGTGCCGGCTTCTAGGGCGATCTGGCCTGCCATCCCGCCGCGCAAATGCGGGGCGTCGCTGCTGGTCCGATTGATGCCGTAGATTTTACGGGATTTACACAGAGTGCGTTCTTTCAGGACGAGGCACTCATGGCAACGGCCGCAAGGGATGTTGTTGGACCAGACAACTCTGTCGCCCACACGCAGCGGTGCACCATTGATGTCGGTGGACAGGGCCGGATCGAGAGCCGCGATGGTGCCGACGGCTTCGTGGCCCATGACGATGGGCATGGGAACAGGGAGATTCCCTGACTTTAGATGGATGTCGGTGCCGCAGATGCCCGCGTAGGCCACCGCGACCACGGCGCCTCCGGTGGACGGGACGGGTGCAGGGAATTCCTGCATTTCAAGAGGCTTGTTCACAGCCGTGAGGACAGCGGCCTTGATGAGCTCGGTCACGAGATTTTCCTTTTCAGATCTTTTAGGTGTGCGTGAGTTCTTCGACCTTGGGGGCGGTGGCGCCCTTGCGTTCCTTGCCGAGGGTGATCGCGAGCAGCCCGATGAGGGCAGCCCCGGCGATGTACAGCGCAATGCCCCAGGACGCGCCTGTTTCCGTGTAAAGCAGGGCGGCCAGGAAGGGGGCCGGTGCCGAGGTGATGATGCCGCCGATCTGGTAGGCCAGTGAGGCACCTGTGAAGCGGACTTCCGGCTCGAAAAGCTCGGGGATGAAGCTGGCAATGACGGAGTACGCCATGGCATGGGCCACGGGCAGGGCGAGAACCATGGCCAGGACGATCAGGAGGGTCTCACCCGTGTCGACCAGCAGGAATACCGGGTAGGCCAGAAGCGCGACGGCCAGGGCGCCGGCCTGGAGGATCTTCTTCTTGCCGAGCCTGTCCGCCACTGTAGCGACCAGGGGGATGGTGAAGACCTGGATAAAGGCGGCGAAGATAACGGAGAGGAAGATGACGTCCCGGCTGACCCCGACGACTCCGGGGCCGTAGCTGAGCATGTAGACCGAACAGATGTAGAAGATGATGTTCGGCGAGGCCATGGCCAGGGAGCCGAGGATGAGCGGCTTCTTGGCGCTCCGGAATACTTCGAGGAAAGGAACCCGGACGTCTTTCTCCTCCGACTTCATCTTGAGGAACTCCGGCGATTCGGAGACGCGCAGCCGGATGAAGAGTCCGACCACAATCAACAGTGCCGAGAGGAGGAACGGGATGCGCCAGCCCCAGGTGTTGAAGAACTCCGGCGGCGTCTTCTGCATGAGGAAGAAGATGCCGCTGGAGAGCACGAGGGCCGCGGGTACGCCGCACTGGGTCCACGAGGCGTAAAAGGCGCGGCGGTTTGCCGGAGCGTGCTCGAGTGCCATGAGCACCGCGCCGCCCCATTCACCGCCGACGGCAAGGCCCTGCAGGAAGCGCAGGGCAACGAGGATGATCGGCGCAGCAATGCCGATCGCGTCGTAGTTCGGCAGGAGGCCGACGATAAAGGTTGATGCACCCATCACCAGGAGGGACCACACGAGCATCTTCTTGCGACTGTACTTGTCGCCGAAATGCCCGAAGATGGCGCCGCCGAACGGGCGGGCAACGAAGGCTACAGCGAACGTGGCAAGGGACGCGAGGGTGGCCGCTGCCGGATCGAGCGTGGGAAAAAACTGGTTGTTCAGGACCAGTACGGCGGCTGTGCCGAAGATGTAGTAGTCGTACCACTCAATGGTGGTGCCGATCATCGAAGCCGCTGCCACTCTCCGGGGAATAGCGCTGGCTGAACTTGTCTTGGTACTCATGGAGGCCCCGTTGCCTTTCGGTGCTGGAAAGTTAATTACCTCACACAGAATGGCTGCATGTAACATGTAAGTCAACCGCAGCAGCATATTTCGTGGCTGTGCGCCTTCAATTTGCAGACTTGACACCTTCAACAGGAGCAGAGGAATCACATGGTTGAGATCCCAAGCACCACCAAGCTCACCGCCGATCACGGTACTTTCAGCATCCCCACAGGCCTCTTCCTCAATGGAGAGTGGCGGCCCGCGCAGGACGAGGCACACATCCCGGTGGTGAACCCGGCCACCGGCGAAGAGTTCGCAGCCGTCTCGGACGCCTCACTCAAAGACGCGGCAGAGGCCCTCGACGCCGCCTCCGCGGCGCAGGAGGCGTGGGGACTGACCAAGCCGCGCGTTCGGGCCGAGCTCCTGCGTAAGGCCTTTGACGCCGTCATCGCCCGCACGGAAGATTTCGCATGGACGATGGCGACCGAAATGGGCAAACCCTTGGCTGAGGCCAGAGGCGAAGTGGCGTACGCGGCAGAGTTTCTCCGCTGGTTTTCCGAACAGGTACCGTCCCAGACCGGCAATTACGGGCCCGCGCCTGATGGTGATTACCGGATAATAACGACTTACCAGCCAGTGGGTCCGTCGTTGCTGATCACGCCGTGGAATTTCCCTCTCGCCATGGGAACCCGGAAAGTCGGAGCGGCCCTGGCTGCCGGCTGCACTGTGATCATCAAGCCGGCATCCCAGACCCCGCTGACGATGCACCTCTTCGTGGAGGTCCTGCGTTCGGTCGGTATCCCTGATGGCGTCGTCAACCTCGTCACCACCAGCAAGTCAGGGGCACAGTCTGCGGCCTTGATGAGCGACCGGCGCCTGCGCAAGGTCAGCTTTACGGGCTCCACCGGAGTCGGTACGGCCCTGCTGAAGCAGGCGGCGGACAACGTCATGGCATCCTCCATGGAGCTGGGCGGCAACGGGCCATTCCTGGTCCTCTCGGACGCCGACGTCGAGGCAGCCGCGGAGGGGGCGGTCACCGCGAAGTTCCGCAATGCCGGCCAGGCCTGTGTCGCGGCCAACCGGATCATCGTTCACAAGGACGTACTGCCTGCCTTCCGGGAAAGCTTCCTGAAGCGTGTGGCCGAACTGCGTGTCGGCGCCGGCACGGCCGCCGGAACCACCGTGGGTCCGCTCGTCGACGGCAAGCAGCGGGACTCCGTGCTGGAACTCCTGGAAACGGCCAAGGGCGAGGGGGCAAATGTTCTCGCGGGCGGCCACGCGATCGAAGGGGAAGGCTTCTTTATGGAGCCCACCGTCATCGACGGGGTGGCTCCGGGCTCCACGATCGCGCGAGCGGAAATCTTTGGTCCCGTCGCTGTTCTCTATGCGGCCGATTCCGACGACGACGCCATCGACATGGCGAACGACACCGAGTACGGGCTTGTGGCCTACCTGTACACCCAGAATCTCAGCAAGGCGATGCGGGCGGCCGAACGCTTGGAGACAGGAATGGTGGGCATCAACCGCGCGATTATTTCCGAGGCGGCCTCACCGTTCGGCGGTATCAAGTCATCAGGTCTTGGCCGCGAAGGCGGACCTACAGGTATCGAGGAATACCAGGACATGAAATACATCGCCCTGACCCTCTAACACCAAGGAGACAAGCTACGTGAACGCTTCAGGACGCATCCCTGCATTGCCTCGGGCGCGGCGGGCCTCCTAGTGGATCTCGGCATTGAGGGGAAGACAGCCTTCGTGGCGGCGTCTACCGGGGGCCTGGGATTGGCCGTCGCCTCGGCATTGGCCTATGAAGGCGCGAACCTGGTTATCACGGGCCGACGGGGCGAGGAGGCCAGAAGGATCGCAGCAGAGTTGCCATCCGCAGCGATCGGCGTTGAAGCCGATCTGTGCACGCATGACGGCCTCACCGCGGCTGTGACCGCCGCCAACGCTCGCTTTGGGTCCGTGGACATCCTCGTGCTCAACGGACCCGGGCCGGCCCCGGGAACAGCGGCCGGCCTCACCAGTGCAGATATGTCCTCCGCGTTTGATCTCTTGCTTCGGCCCCCGCACGCACTCGTGAGCAGCCTTCTGCCAGGCATGAGAAATCGTCGTTGGGGCCGGATTCTGGCAATAGGCTCAAGCGGTGTGGCCGCCCCATTGCCGAATCTGGCGCTGTCCAACACCGGCCGGGCCGCCTTGGCCGGGTATCTGAAAACGCTCGCGGCGGAGGTGGCTTCGGACGATGTCACAGTCAACATGCTGCTTCCGGGGCGAATCGCGACAGAGCGGACCCGAGGCCTTGACCTTGCCGCAGCCCGACGACGCGGAGTCAGCGTTGACGTCATTGAGGCAGAATCACGTGCGTCCATCCCGGCGGGGCGTTACGGAAGCACCGAGGAATTCGGAGCGACGGCGGCTTTTCTGTGCAGCGGTTTTGCCTCCTATGTCACGGGCACAGCGCTTCGCTGCGACGGTGGGCTGGTTCGGAGCTTATGATCTCGTCCGGTTTCCTTAGTTTTCGCGGGTCAGGCACAGGCGCTCTCTCCCTTACCACCACACCGGGTGGGGGAGAGAGCGCCTGCGCCGACGATCGAGCCCGTCCACCGGCTTCAAAGAAGATCGCCTTGCCAACCGACCTTTACCGACCTTTCGGCCATGCCGAATGATCAGCGCCCTACGAATCGCTCGCTCCGCTCGTCTTAGGGTCAAACGCCATAGCCCCGGTCACACTGGGGGAACTAACCACCATCGCCCGCATCGACCCGGCCCACGGCGGCACGACCGCTTTTCCCGAAGTGGACGTTCCCGATGTGGATGCGTGGTGCGGCAGCATCGCGGAGGAGTTTGGCCTCCTTGTGGCGCCGGGGAACGCGTGCTTCGGCGTCCCCGGCCGCGTGCGGATCAATCTCGGTCTGCGTCCAAAACAAGGGCACAGCGTTTCCCTTGCTGGCACAGGCGTTCACGAAGCTTCATCGAGGGGCAGCCACCAGCAGGTTGGCAGGGCAATGATGAGCTTGCTACAGGTGCCATCGTGGGGCGGTCAGAGGCAGCGGCGGCCCGCGAGAGCGCCCTCACAATCGAGACCCGAGAAAGCCGGACCATGCAAAGAACCATTGACCTCCCAATCACCGTGATTGCAACCGACCGTGCCGGGATGGAAAGCGGACTCGACGAAGCCGTGGCTGTCGCGAGGACGCGGGCATTGCATGAAGGGCGCCAAGGAATCCTGGTAACGAGGCATGACTACTACGCGTTCACGGTCGGCCTTAGCGATGACGTGCCCTTCGGCCTGACCCGCGAATATCAGAACTGGTAAGGCAACCCGCAGGCCCGAGAGACGAATCGGCGAACAGATGGGGTCGGGCATCCGCCCCTTCGAGAGGTTGGGAAAGACGCTTCTCCCCTGTGATTCAGGGCTTTTCGAAGCGCCGATAATGGTGATTCCGTCAAGCCGGCGCCGCACAGGCTATTGCACATGGACGGCGCAGGCGGGGGAGGGCTTACGAGAGTTTGGCCTGGCGGAGGTACTGGTAGACCGTTTCCCGGCTGATCCCAAAATCACGGGCAAGGAGGGCCTTTGGAACACCGCTGCCGGCGCGCTCAACGAGTTCGGCCGCCCGTTCCGGGGTGAGCGTCTTTTTCCGTCCTTTGTAGGCACCGCGCTGCTTGGCCAGCGCGATCCCTTCCCGCTGGCGTTCCCTGATGAGGGAGCGTTCGAATTCAGAAAAGGCTCCCATAACGGAGAGCATGAGGTTTGCCATGGGGGAGTCCTCGCCGGTGAAGACCAGGCTCTCTTTAACGAACTCCACCCGCACACCTTTGCGCGTGAGGTTTTGGACCAAGGCACGCAGGTCATCAAGGTTCCGGGCTAGCCGGTCCATGCTGTGAACCACTACGGTGTCCCCATCCCGGGCGAACCGCAGCAACTCCGTAAGCTCTGGCCTTGCGGTGTCCCTGCCGGAGGCCTTGTCCGTGAAGACCCGGTCCAGAACCTGGCCCTCGAGCTGGCGTTTCTCGTTCTGATCCAGCGTGCTCACCCGCACGTATCCGATCCGCTGTCCGGCCACTGATCGCCTCCAACCTTGAACCCGTCAGGTTGAGTTCTAGGCTTCTCTCAGAAAGAAGTCAAGACCAACCGCGAACTTGTCAGGTTGGGGTGTAGCTCATGGGACTGTCCGATAAACGGTGTGTCGAGTCCGGCCGGTTTTCATTGTTGAGTGGTTCTTTCGAACCGGCCAGCGAAGGTAATAGCGAACGCGTTTAGCGCAGGCTTCCACCTCATCACCCAGCCAGTCCCCGACGCCCTTGTGGTCTCGGCCGTCGACCACGCCGAGGACTTGGCCGGTGTCCAGATCCACGATGGTTGTCATCCACGGCTCGAACCGTGTCCACGCCTTCGTGGTCGGGTCCTGGAAGTAGCGCACGGACCGGAACCGGTGTTCATCAATGCCCAGCATCCGCGGACTGAGCTTGTCCACGTCGGGCAGCCGCAGCAGGCAGGCCTCGGTCACCGCAGCCCGGACCATCCACCAGGACACGGCGAAGCCGGCAGCTGTCTCCGAGAAAGCCCTGCCGGAGCGAATGACCGCGTCCACGAGCTGGTCCCGCAGCCGGCTCGTCGACCGGGCACGGCGCGGCACTTGCGGCGTGGATTCGAAGAACGAGAGCCGGTCGCACGCTGACTCTTCGCAGTACCAGCGGTACTTGGACCAGAGCACGTCCACCGGCCCGGCGACGGGAATATCGCGGAGCCGTTGAAGGCGGCGTTCCTTCCGCCGGGAGGCAATGACCCCACAGCTCGGGCAGCCCGGTAGCGCGTCAGTTTCGACGATGACCTGACGGCGGCCAGCGGACATGGTCGTGGAGATGACACGGTAGTCGGGCAGGTTGAAGAGGATGGTGGCAGCATCGGCTGCGACCCCGGTAGGCTCGTTCAAGGCTCGTGGTCCTGTTCCAGGTTGAATGCTTAGACACACTCATCCCAACAGGGCCACGGGCCCCTTTGTCTTCAACGACACGAACTCAATTCCCCATCAACCGCGAAGAGCCGGCAACCTCCCCAGCCGGGCCTGCCCTGCGGTGGCGGGCTCCCAGACTGATGGCGGGCGACCATCCCCAGGGCGTAAACAAGTCCTCCCGGCGCATGCAGCGGCCTCTTGCGCGCTGGCTGGGCCTCCCCTGCACTGCGGGGACGCCGACGCTGGTGCAGCGGTATGCCGCGCTCCAGCCTCGGAGCCTTACCGCCGCGACGTCGACCGCGGCCGGGACACGAAGCGCGGACCCATGACCGCAGGCACGGACCTCACTTGCGGCCTCAGGGGTACCGTCATGGCCACCACCGATCCCACAGTCAACCAGAGGACGGGGGTGGATGCCATGGAGGAGGCGGACTCCGAAGAAGCGACAGTAAGCAGGAAGCCCACGGCCAGCCACACAGGCAGGCTCTGCGTCCGCGGAACCCGGCGGAGGAGCTTTCCGAGGTGGATCAGGAGCAGGAGGGCGGCAGCAATCATGGGCCAGCCGATCCACGCGAAATACAGCCCCAGCAGGCTCTCACTGCCCACACCAGTGGATGCGCCTTCAAGCGCGGCCTGGTAGCCGGTCGTGCCGAAGCCCAGGCCTGCCGGCGACTGCAGGCCAAGCATGAAACCGGACAACAGGCCATCCGAATGGCTGGCGGTGTTGCCCTGTTCAATGAAGGTGCTGAACAGGTACCCCCCAAGGCCGAGGCCTACAAGAATGCCCGCGTATTTCCCCACCTTGGTCCAGATGAAGTAGATCACGGTGACCACAAGGAAAATCAATATGCCTGCCCGGGCATATGCAAAGAACAGGGTGGCGCCGATGGCAGCAAGCATTGCAAGCCGCGCGAAACTCCTGAGCCTTGCGACGGCAGCAAAGGCGCCGAGGCCAAGCAGGAAGCCCATGACGGGAGGGTTCATGAAGGGACCGCCCGGACGGAAGGTGAGGTCACCGTTGGACACTCCGTCCGCGAAGTAGGCCGGCGGCAAACCCATGCGCATACTGCGGGGGTTCCCGCCCACAACGTTGACGTGGTACCAGGACGGGTCAAGGAGAGGCGCCTGCATGACTTCCTCAGCCAGGGCCCATGCCACGGTCAGCCCGGCCAGCAGCAGCAGGTAGGCGCTGATCTTCCGCCATTTGATGTCGTCCCGGTAGACGAACCCGGCGAACACCAGGCCAAGCGGCATGAGTACCTGCCGTGCCTGGGCAATGCCGATGTCCGCATCCGGTGATCGGATGAATCCGATACCCACAAGTATGACCAGCAGCAGCATCATCCCAAGCGCCTTGTGCAGGCGCTTGTCCTGGGAGCTGAAGGCCCTGATAACGGCGGCTGCAACAAGAACCGCCGCAGGCACGTCATCCAGGTACTGGAAGGCATCAGACCTGGTGAGGGTGATGAGCGGCGCCTGCGACCAGCCGGCCGCAATGACCAGCAGGATCAGTACATGGTAGGAGCGCCCAAGGATCAGTACCAGACTGATCACGGCGGAAGCGGTAACAACGAAAGGCAGTAGCACGAGTTGGTCGTCCCTCTCGAGATTGCTGCAACGCCTCCAGAATCGCTGCAATGCAGGGTCAAGCCCCGGAATCATCCGGACAGGTTTCAATACCCGCAGTATCGCAAGCATCGCGTGTGACGGAATCCGTCGTTCCTCACGCTAGGCCGACCAGCATCTCCCAACAAGTGCCAGGCCGCGAGTATGTGGATACCCACAACCGGCTGTGCGTCATGAACCTCCCCCGTTGACCGCCTCTCTCCAGCAGGCCAGGTACGGCGCGGCAGCCAACGCGACAGTCCGCCCGGTCTGCAGCGCCGTTATCTGGCGGTCGAGGCGTTCCAGCTCGGTCGAATCGGTGATGGTCCTGTGGGCAGCGTCCGCCAGTTCCCGGACGGAGGCGGGAACCACGATCAGCCCGCCGGCCTTGGATGCTTCCCCCAGCGTTCCGGAGTCGAATCCGATCACGGGGGTGCGGTAGGCGAAGGCCCTTGAGGCCACTCCGGAGGCAGGCAGGATATTGCCGTAAAAGCGGCTCGTCTTGTCATAGGGCAGGAGGATGGCCCTCACGGATTCAAAGAAGGCGTCCTCCTGCCGCCCCTCGACCGCTCCCAGGATGGTGACTCCGGGGATCGGTGGCAGCTGTTCGGTTCCCCTGCCGGCCACGCGGATTTCGACGTCCGGCGGGAGTTCGCGACGAAGCTCGACCAGCCTGTCGAAGCCTTTGCCTTTGGAGGCGTGGCCGTAGAGTCCTACCGCCAGAGGACGCTGGGAAGCAGGCTTCAGGGCAGGCCTGGGCGGCACGAAGTGCCAGGTGCTGAGCACCCGGCAAGCGGGAAAAGTTTGCCGAAGCGCTGCCGCGCCGGCTTCACTGAGCGCAAACAGGGTGGTGTCCCGCAACAGCCACCGTTCCAGCCGGGCACTGACAGGGCGCAGCGGGAGATGGATGCCGTGGTGCAGCAGCTTGCTCCGGGCCACCCACTTGAAGCGGAAAGGCCACCACGCGGCCAGCGGGGGGTCATGCACGGTGGCCGTTGTGGCGACGTCCCGCGAGCGGCCTGCCAGAAGCCAAAAGGGACCCAGCGACGCCGCTGACAACTCGAAGTGAACCACCACCCGGCCGGCGGCGAGTGATTCCTTCACGGCCACGGAGAGCCTGCGCCGGTCACGGAACACGTCAAGGAGCCCTACGTTGCCCGGTCCCGCAGTCCTGATTTCGCGGAATGCCGAAAAGTTGGGCACAGCCGCGGCGATGAACTCTTCCGCATAGTCGCCGACTCCACCCGAACTTATACGGGGTGCCACCAGAATGAGTGTGGCGGGAATTGGAGAAGTATTAGATACAGGCACTGCGTCTGAATTAGCCACGTTACTCCGCTTTTGCACCAAAGGGACGAAAAACTATTCGGCATGGACCCTGGAAATTATCACTAAGGATGCGTCCGGCCTTCACTACAGTATGCACCAGCACCCAGGGGACAAACCGGAAAATTGAGCAAACAATTCGTTTTCCCCCTTCCGTCCACCCGGATCGCCGGAAGACCGGTCTCCCGATGCCCGGAAACAATATTTAGCTCAATAACTGCTCAATTACGGTGAATTCCTCCCACCGGTCCGCACCCAGACAGTAAACTTCTGCAAAGAGGCCACAGGAAGGCTCCAACCCATGACGAACGTTGCTGGTGGACTTGCCCGTGTCGGTTTCCGGGGCGCGGTGTGGCAGGGGCTTGCCCTGGTGGGCGGGAAGGCGATCGTCCTCATAACGACGATCGTGCTGGCACGCCTCCTGTCGCCTGAACAGTATGGCCTCGTGGCCGCGGCACTGGTCCTCATGGCCTACGTCGAGACCGTTGCCGATGCCGGCGTCGCTCAGGCCCTGGTCTATCTGCCTGCCTCCGGCGTCGCGGCCCGCTCGGCGCTGCTGGTTTCAGTGGTTCTTGGTTCATCCCTGGCCCTCCTGACGTTCTTCTCGGCGCCATGGATCGCCGGGCTTTTCCAGCTGCCGGACGTGGGCCCCCTGGTACAGGTGCTGTCCATCGCAGTCCTGGCAACGTCGCTGGGTGCGGTTCCGGAAGCCCTGCTGCGACGCGACCTTCTGTTCAGGCGGCTGGCGGTTGCCCCGATTGTCCGGGCGCTCGTCACGGGAGTACTGAGCCTGGTCCTCGCCTTCGCAGGGTACGGTGCCTTCTCGCTCGCGGCGGGCACCGCGGCAGGGGCGGTTGCGTACGCAGCCACGTGCTGGTGGCTTGTCCGCAAGGGCGCTCCCTGGCAGATCTGGCGCGTGGCCAAAGACGCCCTCCGGGCAAACCTCAAATTCGGCGTTCCCGTGGCAGGCAGCAATCTCCTGGCACGGCTGATCTTCGACATCGACTATGTGATCATCGGCGTGATCCTTGGCGCCCAGGCCCTTGGTTATTACACGCTGGCCTTCAGGCTGCCCGAAGCCCTGATCATCAACGTCTTCTTTGTGCTCTCCACGGTCCTGTTCCCGCTTTACACCCAGGTGCAGCACCAGCCGGAACGGCTGCGGGACGGCTACCTGAAGGGTGTCCGTGTGCAGTCCCTGTACGGCATGACGGCGGGGGTGGGCCTGGCGGTACTGGCGCCGATTCTCGTCCCCCTGGTCTTTGGCGGCCAATGGTCCGAGTCGGTCATTCCGCTTGTCTTCCTGGCCCTGTATGCGGCAGCACGCTCCCTGGGAGCGGGCGCGAACGACGTCTACAAGGCCATCGGCCGGCCCGGCATTTCGATCACGTTCTCACTCATTCGGTTGGCAGTGCTGGTGCCGGTCCTGCTGGTGGCTGCCCAATGGGGGATCATCGCCGTTGCGTGCGCCCAGATGGCTACAGCACTTCTTTTCGCCATCGGAATGCAGACGGTGGCTGCCAAAGTGATCCACATCGGACCAAAAGCAATGCTGCGCGCTGTTTTGCCGGCCTTCGCCTGCAGCATTGCCGTGGCGGCGGCCGGAACCATCATGTTCCTGCAACCCTACTTGGGGGCTCCACTGACAGCGGCGCTGGTATTTGTGACTGCCATAGCCGCCGTGTACGGCGTCCTCCGGTGGGGATTCCCAACCCTGCACCATGAGCTGCTTCACCTCGTTCGCCGCCGGCAGGACGCCCCGGCTGAATAGGAGGGCTCGGGCAATCGTCCCCGCGCAGGCGGGGATGCGGCCCGGGCCGGCGTGTCCGGGCAGGCCGGTGTCGACGATCACCTGCCGCCGGCATCACCACGGCGGAGACGGCGGCAGGCGGGCAGGTACCTAGAGCCGGGGCGTCAGATGTCGCTGCCGGTGTCGACGAGCGCCACAGCGCGACGGCGGGTTCCGGCCAGGAAGGCAGCCTGACCCGCCAGGACCTGCTTGGACCGGAGGTGCCCTGCCGGCCCACGTCCTTTACAAACCACGTCCCTTACAAAGCAGGTCCGTGCAAACCAGGTCCCTTACAAGGGGAATGCCTCCCTGCGCGGGACAGCAGGCACGGCATCCGGCTCCTGTTGCGCCGCAAGGTCCGAGCCGATGACCAGGCCGAGAATGATGAAGTAGGGTGCCGCGGAGTTGGGGCTGAGCGCTACTTCATTAAAGGCGGCATTCAAGAGGAACCCGCCCAGGAGGCCTGCCGCCAACGTCCTATCGCGGAGGTCTTTGATTCGTAGGACGTGTTTGGACAGCTGGACAAAAAACACCAGGTACACGGCCAGTCCGACTATTCCGAGTTGACCGATGACCATGCCCAGTCCGCTCTCCGTCACAGCAGACGTGGACTCGGACCCTTCCGAAAATAGACCAGCGAGGACTCCGGAACTGCCCAGTCCACGCCCGAGTGGATGGTGCGGGAACTCCACAAAGGCAGCGGTGAACCCGTCAATGTGTGCCGCAGTACTGCCTGTCGAACTGGATACGGTAAACAAATAGAAGTTGTAGGCCCCGGCAGCCAGCAGCAACAGCGCAATGATGTGGCTGGTTCTCGATGCGTAGAAGCGAGTCCAGAATGCCAGGAACACGATCAGGCCAAGGAGTGCACCCTTGCTGACGGCCAAAACCATCGCCGCCACCGTTGCGATCTGGCAGAGCAGCCCGCGGAGATACCAAGCCGCCATGAACACGGCGAAGAGGAAGGTTCCGAAATTAACCGGGTCCGCGAAGGGGCCCGCCATGCGCCTGAGGAACTCGCCCGGAACCACCTGCTCCGAAGCAAAGAAGTTCTTGGGCAGGCCGGAGTCCTGCTGGACAGAAATTCCCTTCTTCTCCCACAGGTCCCGGAGGTTGAGTGTCTGCCAGAAATCAGGGGTGTTCGCTTCAATGAAGCCGAAGACAATCGCCACGAAGCCCAGCATCACCAGGTAGCGGAGGTATACGGCATGCTTGGCCCAGGCGCTGGCATGCAGGCCGATAAGGAGGAACAGGAAAGGAGCCACGATGTTCCTTGAGGAGGCGGCTGCTGCTGCCAGGTCATGTTGGAACAACACAACGGTTGCAGCACCGTAGAGAACAAGGATGGCCAGGCAGGTTGTCACTGCCTTGATCAGCTTCCGAAGGGCCTTCCCTTCCGGAGCCGGCTTTTTTGCCGAGATCAAAACCAGATACAGGGCAACCGAGAAGAGGAAATTCAGGATGATGGCAAACTGGAGCCGTCCGCTGTCCATGGCATCGGCGACAGTGGTCAGATAGACGTTCTGCGTCGCTGACATGATCGTCGGGATGATGAGGAAGAACGAAATTTCGGCCTTTCGCTCAGCCAGCCGGTGAATCAATTGCGCGGTGACGGAAAAAAAGACCACTGCCGCCACTGCGGCAAGAATGGCGATGGAGCCGAGGCTGGCGGCGACGGTGATGAGTACCAGCCCGCCGCCGAACAGCAGGAAGGGGACGATGTCGACCCTGGGCGAGAACTCGGAGGCCGTTTTCTTGGTGTACATCTTCTCCCCATACTGTCGAGCGTGCAGCCAATCAGCGGCTGATCGTACCTAGGCAGGAACCGCTGCCCAGTCGGTGACCGCATGGCGCCAGAGCCAGAAGTCGCGGTCAGCTGTCACTGCGGCCTGGACATGGCCGGTATCCCCTTCATGTACGGCCTGGCCTGCCAGGCGGTAAGTCATGGTGGCTGCTGAACGAGCCCATGTTGCGATGACCAGGTAGGGAAGCAGTTCCGGTTCCACACCTCGCAGCCGCAGGTGTTGCGCCAGGGGTTTCAAGGCCCATCCACCGGGACTGAAGGCATTCTCGAAGGCCCGGAGCTGGAGCCGGCGGGAGGACAACGCATCTTCCTGGGACTGGCCGATGTACTGCAGGTAGAAAATCAGGTCATGGGCGGGCAGGCCATCAAGGCGCGAGCGTTCCCAGTCCACCACCTGGAGCCGGCCGTTGGGCTGCAGGAAGAGATTCTGGTAGCTGAGGTCTCCGTGTTCCACAACTGCCGGAAGCTGCTCGGCGCGCATTGGCGCCAGCACCTCGTGGGTGCGCTCGATCAGCCGGGCCACTTCCGTGTCAGCCGGCAGCAAGGATGCGAGTTCGTCCAGGGGGCCGGCGATGGTCCGCTGGTACCAGTCGGCGTTTTCCCGTACCGGCCTGGTGCAGGGCAGCGCAGCGACGAAGTTCAGGCCTGCGTCCAAGGCTCGGGGAAAGTCCTGCACAACGAGGTGGGGCTCCAGCAGGCTGCCCACCACGGCAGTCTCAATGAGCACTGTCTGCCCCCCGACGTCCAGTACTCCCACAACCTCCGGCGCACCCTGTTCGGAGCCGACTCCCAACGACTTGAGCTGGAGCAGGACATCGGCTTCTTTGCGCACGCTTTCGTTGTCTCCCGGCTGGCGGGGGATCTTGACCACGAGCCGGGGAACCTGGGCGTCTGTGGAAAAAATGAGGGCCACCACGTGCCGTGACGTGACAAACTGCGGCGTCAGCAGAAGTGTGTCCCATTGGCCGGTGAGTCCGAACTTCCTAAGCTCGAGCGTCCGGTAGTTATCGCGGAGGATCTGGTCAATGTATTTCACGGCAACTCCTGCCGCCCAGGCTCCGGCGCCCGTCGGCCCACCACGGTTCCTTCTGCGGCGGCCACGTTGAACAGGCCCAGGTTCAACGCAAGCCTCCCGATCGCAGCCTTGGCTTTTCCAAAGCGTACGCCCGAATAATGCGCGAGGGTATCCTGGACCGCGGTCCTCGATGCCGTGGGGACAAAGCGTGCCGGCCGTTCGAGTGTCGGCACATGCCAGTAGACCGCCACGTCATCGAAGCCTGACCTCTCCAGCGCCCGCTTCCAGCCTGCGAGGGTGTGCGGGCCCGGACGGGTACCCAATGAGCGCCTGACCTGCAGGCAGATCCAGCCGCCCGGCCGGAGTGACGCGGCAGCGCTGGCAAACAGGGGCGCGTCCGGTTCGGAGAGCAGGACGACGTCGAGGTCGTTCGCCGGGGCGGGTGCGGGAGGTGCCTGGATACGGCGGGCGGACGGGTCCAGCAGGCTGATCGCCGCCACCGCGTCGTTGCTCAGCCCGCCCCCATAGCCGAGCTTCTCCGGTTGGCTTACGGGAAGCAGGAAGCGCCAATCAAGCAGCGTCCACAGATGCAGGGGTAGCGGTTCCGTGCCGGCGTGCCCGTCCACTCCCTTGGGCGCCGCGACCTTCCACAAGAGCCCGCTGGCCTTTGCGCGGACCTGGGACTCTGACTGGCTGGCGTCCAGGACGTGCGCTGAGGGAATGTCCTCGGCCAGCTCCAGATAGGCCTTTCGCCATTCCTCCAGTTTCTGGGGAGTATGTTCACCCTTCCTGGCAAACATGACCTCACCGGGGACGTCAAGGACCAGGACGAGGTCAGGGTGTGGCTGGAACCGGAGGGCCAGCGCGTCCGTCAACGCAGCCAGGCGGCTGTCCGCCTTCGAGCCGGGGAGCAGGACATCGAAGGCGAGGCGGTCCATCAGCACCACCCTGCCCCGGAGGGAGTAGTACCGGGCGGCAAGTCCGGCGCGCAAGATGCGGAATACCTTCCTGACCAGGAACCCGCCGCGGATCTTTTGGAGCCACCTGTCCACGGGACTGCTGGACCACAGTCCCATGTAGACGTAGGCAGAAGGCAGGGGACAGCTGGAACGGAGGCCGTGGAGCAGGGTGGTCTTGCCTGCCCCGTCGGGGGCCAGCACTCCTGCCACGGGCCCGCGGCCCTTGAGCCTGGGGCCCACCCGCCGCAGCGCCCTGTTGCCAGAGCTCGTAAGCCACGGCGGAATCCTGGTGCCGGTCCATCGGCTTTTCAGGCCAGCCGCGGCGGCAGGGACGTCCTCGAAATTTTCGGACCGCAGCAGGTTGAGCAGCTTTCCCGCTGTTCCGGTCCCGAATTTCCGGTCCAGGAACAGGGCGATGGGGTTTTCGACGGTCGCCACGGCAGCTGCGGACCGGGCCGCCGGGGCTTTGGCGGGAGTAATTTCACCCTTGTCGAGCACCAAATGCAGGATGTGGAGCCAGGCCTGGTCCTGGATTTCCGGCAGCCACAACGGCCCCAGGGTCACGCGCCGCCGAAGGCAGCCGGCGGCCAGGGCGGTCCCGAGCTCCTGGAACTTCCCAAAACGAATGTCCGAGACCACGTCCAGTTTGATCCAGAGATCCTCTTCGGCGAGGTAGCGGAAGTAGAAGCGGTGGCTCCCGTGGCCCAGCGCTGCCACGCGCCGGAACCCTGCACTGGCAAGATGGCGGTCCAGGCCGGGCACCAGCTCAGCGGAAACAAGCAGGTCAACATCGCCCGCCGGCCGCACCAGGTCGTCCTCGCCCCTCAGCAGAGCCCATGGCAGCCCGGAGTTGTCGAGTTCCCGGAACACCGTAATCAGCGCCGAATTAACCTTTGGAATGACGCCTGCATTATTGCCGTGTGGATATTTGCTGGCAAATTCCGACTCAGAATAGGAAACCGGAAGTTGGGGGGAATTCGACAATTCGCTCACCACTTCTTGATAGTTTGGAATCTGGGTGCCCGCCCCCTGCACGCCGGCAGGGCACCGCTGATCCGATGGCAGTCCCGAGAGCCTACCCCCTACCTAATGGGGTGGCACGAGTAGTGGGTACTCACATTTTTGGGCCCGTGCCCCCTGAACTACGTAGGTAAAGGGCATGTTGCTGCCGCCTGCAGCGGGAATAGGTAGCAGGCCCGCTGTCGTCGGCATTAGGTAGGGGAGGTAGTGGACTGCGGGCCATTAGGTAGGTAGGGCATCCGCTCCCCTCTTGAGGAAAAGGAGGGGTGATCTTGAGCAAATACTAAGTGAACGATATATGGCGCTTTGCACAAATTCAGGGCTATATTCGCTTAACGGCTGGGAACCGTGCTGGAGGTGCAAACCGACAGCCTGCCTACCAATGGTTATATCCATAACCGGATGGCGGCATGCAGTATCCGAACAACTACTAACGAAAGAATGTGGTCTCCTTCTTCGAGGATTGGGGACCCATGTCATTGTTAGGGCGAAACAAGGAGTTGGACAGGCTTCTTTCGGTGATCCGCGGCCCCAAGGACACGGCCCTGGCGGTGATCGGCGGCCACGGGGTTGGAAAGTCGGCCTTGCTTTCGGAGATCCCCACGCTTTCGGACTACAAAACCGTCTTCCTCGGAGCAAGCGCGTTCGAATCCGACTGGCCTTTGTCCGGTGTCACGGCCCTCCTCAACGCCATGGATGATCCCGTACTCAACAGAATCGCTGATGAGCTCCTGCGCGATACTGCCGGATCCCTGGACGTGCCGGCCATTTCCTCAATGCTCCTCAACGGCCTGCACCAGCGTGCGTCCTCCCGGACCGTCATCGTCATCGACGACGCAGACCAGCTGGATCCCGGCAGCCAGGCTGTTATCGGCTTCCTGGCCCGCCGCTTGTCCGGCACGGACATTGCCATGTTCGTCTGCCTGCGCGACGAAGCACCTGACAGCCCTTTCAGCGGGCTGGCCGTGCTGCACCTCCAGGCGCTGAGCTACAGCGATACCGTGAGGATGCTTGAAGCAATCCCCGCACGGCACACCACGACGGCGGCCGCCCACGCGGTTGCCGCAGCAACCCGCGGAAACCCCCTTGCCGCCGTCGAACTTTATGCCCGGTTGCTGGAACGGCATGCGGAGGGAAAGTTCGCCCTCCCGGTTCCCCTGCCCGGCAACGGCAGTTTCGAGGCTGAATTCGCCCTGGTGGTGGGCGGACTGACCGCGCCCGCACGGAACGTACTGGATCTCCTGTCCCTCTCGTGCCGAAGCGACATCACCACGCTGGAAAAGATCAGCAAGGACGTGTGGACCGGCGTGGACGAACTGCTGGCCTGCGGAATCGTGCACCGCACCGGCCCGCACCTTGCAATCCGGGACCAGCTGCTTCGCGGGTACGTCTTTGGCGCCATGACGCCGGCGGTCCGCACGGCCAACCACCGGGCATTGGCGGACGCATGCCAGGACACTGACCCGTACGCCCGCAGGTGGCATCTGAGCTTCACGGCGCTGGAACGGCAGACCCCGTTCGGTTTGCTCCGCCACGCCGTCGACCTGATCCGGGGCGGGGAGCTGTCCTTCGCCGTGGCGTATGTTGAGCGCGCCCTGACCATCAACCCCTGGGAGGCGGAAACGGCGGCACGCCTGGCGGCGATCGCTGAACTCCTCTTCAACCGGGGTGAGTTCGTTTACGCCCGGCGCTACCTGGAGTGGGCACAGCGGGTGACCCGGAATCCGGCCCTGATCCTGCGGCTTACAGGGCTCTCCTTCGAAATCGACTTCATCCAGGGGGGAGCAGTCCGGTCCAGCATGGTGCTGCGCCTGGTGAAGGAATTCGGCCAGCACGATCCTGCCTTTGCCGCCAATCTCCTCGCCGTCGCCGCTGTGTACTACGCGGAACGCTGGGAATTCCAGGACGCGTGCGAGCTTCTCCAGTACGCCGGAAATTTCCAGGAAGCCGCATCAGCCGAATGCCTTGAACTCACGGAACGTGCCAGGCTGCTGACCGAGTCCACCGGCGGCGACGGAGTCCAGCCCGGACGCAAGTACACCCTTGAGGGCTGCTCCGTGGCAGGCCTGCTGATCCAGGGCCGCGCCTTCAGCTACGCGGAGCGCTATGACCACGCCCAGGAGCTCTTTGCCATGGTGCGGACCTCAACACGGGACGCCCACGTGAACTGGCGGGAAACGGCCTTGTTCCTCGCTGTGGACAACGAGATCAGGGCAGGAAACGTCCGGACGGCGAGCAAGCTGATGGACGACCTTGAACTTTTTGAACCTGAGTTCAAGTACCACCGCGGCCTCCGGCACGTTTTCCGGGTCTGGCGCGCCCACGCACTGGGGGATGAGACCCTCGCCCAAAGTTACGCGGCTGAGGCGCAACGGTTCGCCGGCGCCGAAAGCCACCCGGCCATCACCGCCCAGCTTGCCGCGTGGCAGGGCCACTTCGCACTGCTTCGGGGTGACCTGGCGGAATCCCTCGCCCAGCTCTCACGCGCGGCCGAGATTGGCACGGGCTTCACCAATCCCACGTTGCTCCGGTGCGATGCGGACCTCGTGGAGGTACTGGTCCGGCTGGGACGCCACCGGGAAGCCACCCAGGCACTCCTCAGCCTGGAGAGCCGTTCCGTCGGGCTGCGCTCACCGTGGCTGATGATGGCGGTTGCCCGGAGCCGGGCCATCCTTGCGGACGGCGAGCAGTCGTTGCAGCTGTTCGGCCAGGCCCTGGACAGCAGGAACTCGCGGGATTCGCTGCTTGAACGGGCACGTACCATGCTGTGTTATGCAGAACGGCTGAAGGCCCTCGGCCGCTTGCGGGATGCCCGCGACGGCCTTCTGCGGGCCAAGGTCATGTTCGACGAGGTTGGCGCCAACGCGTGGATCCAGCACGTGGATGCGCTCCTGCTGGACGAACGGGTGGAAGCACCAGGCCCCCAGGGAAACCCGGCCATGCTGCTGCTCGCCGACCACGAACGCGTGCTGGCAAGAATGGTCGCCCGGGGCATGCGCAACAAGGAGATCGCCTCCACCCTCTTCGTTTCCGTGAGGACCGTCGAGGTGAGGCTGACCGCCATCTACCGCAAACTCGGGGTTGAGTCACGCGCCCAGCTGACGGCCCTGGCTGCCAGCAAGGAAAAGGCAGCTCCGGAGCCGTACATCCTGCCGGTCCTCTAGTGCCGGCTGCAGCTGCTGCAGCTACCCGCATTATCCACAATATTCCTTCGCGGGACCCACAAAGGGCCCGCGCAAACCCTCCGCACGTGGCTTTCCGTGACTAATTTTGCTTCACGGCAAGAGCACAAGCGGACAAACCGGAAGGGGTCACCATGGCAGAAGCACCCGTCACCGGACAGCGGCGTCCCACGTTTTACGGGTCCAAACGCTCAGCGCTCACCGGCAGCCTGGCAGGCGAGCGGCCTGCCCTGGCGGGCGACGGTCCTGCCCAGGGAGTATCCCCCGGCTACCGCCCGGCAGTCAGCCTCGTCCCCCGGGAGCTGGGCCGTAAGGCGTCCTCCGCGGACTGGATCTCAGTCCACATCAACCTGTTGCGTGTCACGGACTCGCTGCTGATCGCCGGGGCAGTCGCTCTCGGCTACCACCTTGCCAGTCCCGGGCTTTTGAGCAGGACATCAACGGCGGCCGGAATCGCGGCCAGCGTTGCGCTGGCACTGATCTGGATTGCTGCACTGGAGATTTACAGGACACGCGATCCCAAAGTCCTGGGCGTGGGTGCAGACGAGTACAAACGGGTCATATCTGCCACCTTCCGGCTCTTTGGATTAATTGCCATCGCTTCCGTCGTCTTCTCGATCCAGAGCGGTGCCACCATGTTCGCCGTTGCCCTGCCGGTGGGCACCGTGTCCCTGACGGCGAACCGCTGGCTTTTCCGGCGCCGGCTGGCGACTGAGAAAGCCAAGGGACGGCACCTGTCACGGGCCATCGTTGTCGGCGAACCCGAGGACGTCCGCTACGTGGTCCAGCAGATCGAAAAGAAGTCCGGCCCCGTCTACAAGATCCTCGGTGTGTGCCTTCCCGGTTCGCGCCGGGGGGCCAGGCTGCGCGTGGGCGAGCAGCTGGTGCCCGTCCTTTCTTCCACGGATGACATTTCCCGGACGGCACGCCTCGCGCAGGCCGATGCCGTGATTGTTGCCGGGCCCCTCCCGGGCGGAAACAAGTTCATCCGGGAACTGGGGTGGAGGCTGGAGGAGTGCTCTGCCGAGATGGTGCTGGCAGCGACCCTCACGAACGTCGCGGGGCCCCGTATCCACTGGCGCCCCGTGGAGGGGCTTCCACTGATGCACGTGGACATTCCCCAGTATTCCGGCGGCAAGCACGTCCTCAAGCGGGTCATGGACGTTGTCCTTGCCGGTGCCGCCATCACCGCACTTTCGCCGCTGTTGTTGCTGCTTGCCGTCATCGTCCGGCTGGACAGCCCGGGCCCCGTCCTGTTCCGCCAGGACCGCATCGGCAAGGGCGGCCAGACCTTCGGCATGTACAAGTTCCGGTCCATGGTGGTGGATGCCGAGGAGCGCCAGGCCGTGCTGCACGAGACCAACGAAGGCGCCGGGGTCCTGTTCAAGATGCGCAATGACCCCCGCGTGACGCGGTGCGGTCGGTGGATGCGCAAGTACTCCCTGGACGAACTCCCGCAGCTTTGGAACGTCGTCCTCGGCGACATGAGCATGGTAGGCCCGCGCCCTCCCCTTGCACGCGAAGTCAGCGGATACGAGCAGCACACCCACCGGCGCCTCCTCATCAAGCCCGGCCTCACCGGTCTCTGGCAGATCAACGGGCGCTCGGACCTGTCCTGGGACGAGGCAGTGCGCCTGGACCTCTACTACGTCGAGAACTGGTCAATCCCGGGTGACCTGCTGATCTTGTGGCGGACTTTCCGTGCCGTCATCCAGCCTTCCGGCGCCTACTGACAACGAGGATGAGAATGGAAGCTTTCGCTAAGGACTTCAGCCACGGCAGGGACCGCGTAAACGCAGACAGGCTGCGTATCGCGGTGGTGGGCGCAGGTTCCCGGGGAGCGGGCATGGCCGAAACCCTCCAGGCCAGCCCGGACTGGGACCTGGCAGCCATCTGCGACGTGGACTCCCGCCGGGCCGGCACAGTCTCCGAAAAGCTTGGCGGCGCGCCCTGGTTTGAAGCCATCGATGAACTGCTGGACAGTGTGGAAGTGGATGCGGTGGCAATCGCCACCCCCCTCCGCGCCCTGTTCGGTACCGGAATGACCGCGCTGCGGGCAGGCAAGCACGTCCTGGTGGAACAGCCATTGGCGGACAGCCTGGAGCGCGGGCAGGAGATGGCCGCCGAGGCGGACGCCAGGGGCGTTGTGCTGATGGCAAACAAGGCCCAGTGTTTCGAACCTGCCGTGCAAAAGATGCAGAAGCTGGTGGGCAGCGGATCCCTGGGCGATATCCTCTTCGTCGAAGCAGTGCGGACCGAAAGCAACCTGGCCCGGACCGACCGGGACGTCTTCTGGGACCTGGCCCCGGACAGCCTTGCCCTCCTTGACTATGTGTTCGCCGGGCGGCTCAACCCGCAGGGAGTTTCGGCACTTGGGGGTGATCCGCTGGGAACCGGCCGCGACTGTGTTGGCCACGTGATTTTCCGGCTTCCAAACGACGCCACGGTGCACCTGCACGTCAACAACCTGAGCCGCGTGAAAAGCCATCAGCTGGTCATTGCAGGTTCCCAGCTTGTCCTGGTGTGGGATGCCACCCTTCCGCAGGAGCAACTGGCCATCTTCGACTCCGATTCATCCACGCAGCAGCGGCGCCGCTCCCCGTATTGGACGGAGCCGGGCGCACTTCAGGTGCCGGGCGAAGATGGACAGGTGCCCGCCTTCGGGCAGGAGGCGCGGGACCGCGTGGCTGCCGAGTTTGCGCGTCGGGTCCGCGGCCACCAGAGGGCCCCCTCCACCAATACGTCCGGCCTGCGGGTTCTCGGCATGCTGGAGGCGGTTAGCCGCAGCAGGGGCCTCGAAGGCCAGGCGTCGAGTATCCACGTGCCAGGGCCTGAAGATTACCAGCAGCAGGCTGCCGGCTCCTGGCTTGAAAGTGTCCTGTGGTCAAGGTGACACGAGCTGCCGTTCTTCATTCCGCTCCTCCTAGGAAAGATGGTGCCTCGTGGCCACCGAATCAGCTGTTGCACGCATCGAAGTAATGAAGCCCTGGCTGGGGCAGGAGGAAGCCCATGCACTTGCGGAGGTGGTCTTCTCCGGATGCGTCACGCAGGGCCCGAAAGTCAAGGAGTTCGAGGTCGACTTCGCAGCCGCACAGGGTGCCCGGTTCGCAGTAGCCACGTCGAGTTGCACCACCGCCCTGCATCTGGCCCTCGTGGTGGCGGGAATCGGACCAGGGGACGACGTCGTTGTGCCGTCACTGTCCTATATAGCCACGGCCAACGCCGTGACCTATGTCGGCGCACGCCCCGTCTTCTGCGATGTGGATCCTGCCACCGGCAACGTGACCGCGGAGACCATCCATGCCGCGCTGACCCTGGATACCCGGGCGGTGATCGTGGTGGACCAGGGCGGAGTGCCCGTGGACGTGGACCCGATCCGCGAACTGTGCGACCGCCACGAAATCACGGTCATCGAAGACGCTGCCTGCGCGGTGGGCTCGCAGTACAAGGGAAAGCCGGTGGGCGCCGGCGCCCACATCACCGTCTGGTCCTTCCATCCCAACCACATCCTCACCACCGGGGAAGGCGGCATGCTCACCACCCGGCGGGCGGACTGGGCGGCCCGCGCCCGGGCCCTGCGCGAACATTCAAGCAGCCTGGCGGCCCTCAACCGGGAAGAACTGTTCCTGTCGCCCCGCGAGATCTGCCTCGAGGTCGGTTTCGACTACCGCATGACCGACCTTCAGGCCGCCGTCGGAATCATCCAATTGCGGCGGCTTCCGGAAATGGTGGAACGGCGCCGGAAGATCGCAGGCACGTACGTCGACGCCCTCAAAAGCCTCAAAGGCCTCAGGATCGTGTCCGATCCTCCATACGGCACCACGAACTATCAATCCCTGTGGCTGGAAGTCCTCCCTGGATTCCCCATGACCCGCGAGGCCCTGCTGGAAAGGCTGGCCGACGCCGGCATCACCGCACGGCGCGGGGCGTACGCCGCACACCGCCAGCCGGCATACCGCTGGCGCGACAACGGCAACGCCAGGCTGCAGTCCACGGAGCGGCTGAGCGACCGCACCCTGGTCCTCCCTGTGTTCCACGAGATCGACTCATCCAGCATCAACCGCGTCATCAACGCCATCCGGAACGCAGCGCACCCGGTGGGCACGTGAGTGAGCTGATCCTCATTTCAGTGAGCGGCCTTGCCCGCGAAGTGCTGGCGATGGTGCGCAGCAGTGGCCAGTACGACGTCGTTGGCCTGTTGGACGATGACAAGGAGATGGCCGGTGTCACCGTGGACGGGGCGCCTGTCCTGGGGAGCATCGATGATGCCGCCAACTACACCCATGCGTTCCTGCTGGTGTGCCTGGCATCCGGGAAGGCACGGGAAGCCGTGGTGGACCGCCTCACGTCCCTGGGAATCCATGAATCGCGGTATGCAACTGCGGTGGATCCCTCGGTCCAGTACCCCGAAGGCTGCCGGATTGGGCGGGGAAGCATCCTGTTGCGCAATGTCACCCTGACAGCCGCCGTCACCCTGGGCTCACACGTGGTGGCAATGCCCTCGGTAACCTTCACCCACGACGACGACGTGGCGGACTTTGCGACGTTCGGCGCGGGCGTGTCATTGGGCGGCGGAGTCCGGGTAGGGAAGGCTGCCTACCTCGGCATGAATTCCAGCGTCCGCGACAGGACGTCGGTGGGCGACTATGCCACGGTGGGCATGGGCGCAGCCGTGCTCAGTAACGTCCCGGCCGGAGAAACGTGGGTTGGAGTCCCCGCCCACGAAATCGACCAGCACCTGTTCACTTTCGGGAAGGAACCGTCCCGCTAGACCGCCGTCCGGAAGAACTGCGCGGTCACCGCGGCCAGGCGCCAGGGATCCTTTACGCCGCACAGCTCCCGCGCGGAATGCATGGACAGCAGGGGAACGCCCACGTCCACCGTCCGGATTCCCAGGCGGGTGGCGGTCAACGGACCGATGGTGGAACCGCACGGAATCGCGTTGTTGGACACGAACTCCTGGTAGGGCACACCGGCCTCGGCGCACAGCCGGGCCCACAGCGCTGCACCGGAGGCGTCGGTGGCGTAGCGCTGGTTTGCATTGATTTTCAGGAGCGGTCCGCCGTTCAGCACCGGATGGTTGGCGGGGTCGTGCCGTTCCGCGTAGTTGGGGTGTACAGCGTGGCCGGCGTCCGCGGACACACAGAAGGACGCCGCCAGAGCCTGCCGCCGCTGGCTCACCGTGGCGCCCAGGCCGTCGGAGATCCGAACCAGGACATCCTCGAGGATAGGCCCGCAGGCGCCCGAGCGGGAGTTGGAGCCGATCTCCTCATGGTCGAACGCCGCCAGGACGGCGATCGGGCTGCCGGTACCGGGCGCCGACGCGTGCGCGGTCAGCGCCGCCAGCCCCGCATGGGTTGAGGAGAGGTTGTCGAGGCGCCCGGAGGCGAAGAACTCACTGTTGCCCCCGAAAACCGATGGGGCCTGCGTGTCCGCCATGACGACGTCGTACCCGCCAATGTGGGCGGGGTCCACGGAAGCGCCGGAAACGTGGGAAGCCAGCACGGCCAGCAGGTCGGCATCCGCGGGATTGCCGAGCCCCCACACCGGATTCATGTGCCGCTGCTTGTCCAGGGTGAGGCCGTCGTTGACAGTACGGTCCAGGTGGATAGCCAACTGCGGGAACCGGAGCATCGGCCCGGTGGCAGTCAGGTGCTCGGTGCCGTCCAGCATGACCAGGCGGCCGGCCAGCTGCAGTTCCCGGTCAAGCCAGGAGTTCAACAGCGGTCCGCCGTACACCTCCACGCCAGCCTGCAGCCAGCCGTGGGCACCCGTGGTCGGCTTTGGCTTGAGCTTGAAGGTGGGCGAATCCGTATGTGCGCCCAGGATGTTGAAGCCGGTGGCGGGCCCTGCCCCTTCGGGAACAACCCAGGCGATCAGCGCGCCGTCCCGGATGATGAAGTACTGTCCGGGCCCGCCCTCCCAGGGCTGCAGTTCGTCCAGGCGCACAAAGCCCGCTTCCTCCAGACGCCGCCCCGCTTCGTGCACGGCGTGGAAGCTCGACGGCGACGCGCTGACATAGGCGCCAAGGTCCTGGATATGGTCTGCGGCGGAGGCAAGGGAAGGCATGGTCTCGAGTCTAGACGGCGTTGCGCCGCGGGTCTCAGTAGTCCGGGTTGCTCGGCACCACGAGGCCGGTTTCGTAGGCGTAAACCACGGCCTGGACTCGGTCGCGCAGGTGGAGCTTGGTGAGGATGCGGCGGACGTGGGTTTTCACCGTCGCTTCCGAGAGGTAGTACCGGTGGGCGATTTCGGCGTTGGACAGGCCCTCGGCCATCGCCTCCAGCATCTCCGTTTCCCGCGGGGTCAGGTCCGCCAGCAGGGGATCCGGTGCAGGAGCGGCGGGGGCCGGGCGGGCGGCACCCCGGACGTATGTTTCCAGCAGCCGCTGCGTAACGCGCGGCGCCACCACGGCGTCCCCGCTGGCCACCACCCTGACGGCACTGACCAACTCCGACGGCGCCACGTCCTTGAGGAGGAAGGCCGAGGCTCCAGCCTGGAGGCCGGCAAAGGCATACTCGTCCACGTCGAAAGTGGTCAGGATGATGATCCGGGCGCACGAACCGGAGGCGGTGATGGCGCGCGTGGCCTCGATGCCGTCCAGCACGGGCATGCGGACGTCCATCAGCACCACGTCCGGGCGCAGCTCCCGGGCCTGCCGTACGGCGTCGGCCCCGTCAGAGGCTTCCCCAACAATCCTCAGATCCTCTTCGCCCTCCAGGATCAGGCGGAATCCCATCCGCAGCAGCGGCTGGTCATCAGCCAGCAGGACGTTGATGGGGGTGTTTCCGGTCATGGGTTGCCTTGCAGTTCGTAGGGGCGGATGGAGCCTGCGGAATCGTCTCCGGGCCAGGACAGTACGGCGTGGACGCGCCAGCCCCGGCCGCTGGGCCCCGCTTCCACGGAGCCGGAATAGATCCTGGAGCGTTCAGCCATCCCGGCCAGCCCCTGTCCGGATCCATGGGAACCGGCAGCACCGGACGGGGAAGTACCTCCATCCTGGGCGGGGTGCCCGGTGGCTCCGGCGCCGTCGTCGAGCACGTCAATGGTCACCGTGGAGCCCGAGCGGACAATGGTGACGTCCACCCGGGTCAGGGCGCGGCCGTAGCGGAGCACGTTGGTGAGCGATTCCTGCACGATCCGGTACACCGTGAGCTGGAACGCAGCATCGCCGGGCAGGGCAGGCCCGGTGTGGGAGTAGTGCAGCGGCAGGCCGGCGGTGCGGAAGCCTTCGAGCAGGCTGGCCAGGCTGTCGCCGGCGGTCAGCGGCAGCCGGGGCGCGGCGGTGCCGGTGTCATCACGCAGGACACCCAGGACCCGGCGCATGTCTGCGAGGGCGGTGCGTCCCGTCCGGGACAGTTCGCCGAGCACCTCCCCGGCGCGCTCCGGGTTTTTCTGGACGACGACGGCGGCACCGTCGGACAGGCTGATCATCACCGTCAGCGAGTGGGCCACCACGTCGTGCATCTCGCGTGCAATCCGGTTCCGCTCGTTGACGGAGGCAAGGCTGGCGGTCCGGGCGGCCCAGGCGGCGACCTCCTGCTCGTGCTCACGGCGTTGCCGGACGCTGATGCCGAGGCCGGTGGCCAGGATGTTGGACAGGGCAATGGTGGCGCCGGTGGCGATGCTGGTCAGGAGGTGGAAGTCGCCCGGGTTGACGCCCGGATCGTGGACGAAGGAGTTTTCCATGGGTCCCACGGCCGCCAGCAGATAAAGGAGTGCCAGCGGGGCCGTGGCCGCGGCCATGGTGATGAGCGCGAAGCGGCGGGTGTGGGCAACCGCTACGGCATAGAGCGAGAACCACAGTCCCGCGGAGACGTTGGAGCCCCAGGGGTGGAGCAGGGTGACCGCTACCTCCACCACGGCGACGAAGGCCGCCAGGCCCACAGGATAGAAGCGCCGCAGGAAGAGGGATCCGGCCACCAGCACCAGCAGGGCGGCTGCAAGCCAGTTGCCGGATGTGGCCGCGTCCGCCACGGTGGGTGCCACCAGGAGGCTGTAGCTGGCGGCCACGACGGCGTCCATCACCAGGGGGTGCCGCTGGAGGTACCTGCGGAACCGCCCTGTGCGCCTCGCCGTGAGCTCGGCGAAGGACGCGTCGGCCTGCCCGGCCGGCGCGTCCTTCGTAAATGCCGTGTGGTTCATATATCGGGGCTGCCCGTTCCGCGGGTTCTAGACGTCGCGCTTCTTCAAGATGATCATGGCAGCAGCCACCGGAACAGCCACCCAAACGCCAAGCCAGGTCCAGGCCTGCCAGACCTCGAGGGCGCCTTCCGCCGGTGCGGCCGTCACGATCCGCTCAAAGAGGCTGTCCGGCAGGTACTTGCGGGCTTCTGCGAAGAACTCGCCGGGGATGAGCTGGAAGGCGATGGGGACCACGAAGAACAGCCCCACCAGGGACATGATGCCACCCGCTGAATTCCGAAGGAGGGTTCCCAGGGACATTCCGATTGCCGCGACAGCTGCCACGTACACGCCGCTGACCAGCAGGAGGCGCCGGGAATGGTCCGAACCAAGGTCGATATCAAACCCGTAGTGGTCCAGGATGGGGCTGGCAGCCGCGTACGCGAGCAGGGACGACGCCACAGTCACCACGAAGGCGCACGCCGTCACCACCAGCAGCTTCGCGACGAAGGCCGGGGTGCGTTTTGGGACCGCCGAGAAGGTGGACCTTGCCATGCCGGTGGTGAATTCCGAGCTCATGAGCAGAACCGCCAGGGATCCGATGATGAGCTGCGCGAACGCGATGCCGGACGTGGGGATTCCCGCCGTAAGGTCAGCGCCCTGGGCCGCGAAGGCCGCACCTGCCTGGGGGTCGTTCCGGGACGCCTCGGAAAACTGTCCGATGCCCCACGCGTTCAGGGCGGCAAAGCCCACCATCACCAGCACGGTCGATCCCACCAGGACCAGGGTGGAGAGGAGCGTCCGGAACTTGATGAACTCCGAGTTGAGGACACGCAGGAAACTGGGACCGGGGCCCGTGCCCTGCGGCCGGCTGGATTGAAGTGCTGCCGTGCTCATTGCTGTCCTCCGGTCTGGGTGGGCGCCGCAGCTCCCGTGGTGATGAGGGAGTGGTACTCCACCTCGTCCTTGGTCAGTTCCATGTAGGCCTCTTCGAGGCTTGCCTGCAGGGGAGTGAGCTCGTAGACCATGATCCGGTTGTCCAGTGCTGTCCGGGCGATGTCCCTGGGGGGCAGGCCCGTGACCTGGAGGAGTTCGTGGTCCTGGACCTCAACGGAAACGCCGTCGTCCGCGAGCAGGCGCATGAGCTGCTCCGGCTGGTCAGTCCGGACGCGGGCGCGGGACTGGCCCTTGCCCGTGATGATTTCGCCGATAGGGGCATCGGCAATGATACGGCCCCGGCCAATGACAATCAGGTGGTCGGCGGTCATGGCCATCTCGCTCATCAGGTGGCTGGACAGGAACACTGTCCGTCCTTCCGATGCCAGGTACTTCACCAGGTTCCGCACCCAGACCACGCCCTCCGGGTCCAGGCCGTTGACTGGCTCGTCAAGAATGATGGTCTGGGGATCTCCCAGCAGTGCGGCGGCAATGCCGAGCCGTTGCCCCATTCCCAGGGAGAACCCTTTTACCTTCTTTTTGGCCACCTCCCCCAGGCCGGTCATCTCGATGACCTCCTGGACCCGTTTCCTTGGAATACTGTGGGTCGCGGCCATGGCCAGGAGATGGTTGTAGGCGGTGCGGCCGGTGTGGACGGCCTTGGCGTCAAGGAGCGAGCCCACCTCGCGCAGCGGTGCGGCATGCTGCGCAAACGGCACCCCGTTCACGGTGACGGAACCCGACGTCGGCCGGTCCAGTCCCATGATCATCCTCATGGTGGTGGACTTTCCTGCGCCGTTGGGTCCCAGGAAACCGGTAACGCGGCCTGCCTGGACGGTGAAGCTGACGCCGTCCACGGCGGTTTTATCGCCGTAGACCTTGGTCAGCCCTGTTGCCTCAATCATGGAATGTTCCTTCGAACGGCAGCTTGTGGACTGCGGGATGCGTTGCGGAAGTCTGGTACACACCACGCTACCCACGGCCGGGAGGTATTTCGCCGGTCTCAGGGATGATTCAGGGACGGGTCAGGGTAGTCCCCGTGGATGACCGGGTGATCACCGTTGCTGTGGCGAGTAGTAGGCAAAGGCCCGGCGGCGCACCGTGTACTCCACGCTGCGCACACCGGCCAGCGCCTCACCGTCAACCGCCAGAGCCATCGGCGACCCGCCGGCGTCGATGCGCACCCGTGTGGCCTCTGAGAGATGGGTGATGCGCGAGGTTGCCACCGTACCCGTCAGCACCGACCACAGCAGACGCAGCCGGGCGAACGACTCGTCGGCCGTGATCATGCGGACGTCGAGGACGCCGTCGTCCATCACGGGCCGGAACAGGGGTGCGTGGTCACGCGGGTAGTACCGGCCCCGTCCCACATAGGCGATCCACACCTTGTGCCGCCTGCCATCGATAGTGAGGGTGCTGGGGGTTCCGGCCGCGAAGGTACGGAACATCGCCACCACCCCGGCCAGCGGTTTTCCCAGCGCAGGCTGCAGCTGTTCCCGGCGGCGAACGAAGTTCGGGTACAGGCCAACGCTTGAGGTGTTCAGCATGGTCAGCTGCGCCCTTTCCGGACTGCCGGCCAAGCCGCGCTCCACCGTGACGATTCCTACGTCTGCCAGCGCCGCGTCTCCTTTGGACGCGGCGGCTACAGCCTCCTTGAGGCTCCCGGTTCCGGCGTCCCTGGCAAAGTGGTTCAGGGTACCGCCGGGGAGGACCAGCAGGGGGAGGGAATGCTCGACGGCGGCAGCTGCCGCGGCGCCGACGGTTCCGTCGCCGCCCCACACCCCGAGGGCACGGGTGCCGGGATGTTCGGCTGCATGCCGGATCTCGCGGAGAAGGTCCTGGTCCGGATGGACGGAATTAATATGCGCGTCAGGGAATACTCCCTGCAGGGCGGTGGCCGTCTCCTCCGTGAAGGATCCCCCGAGGGTGTTAACCACGATGCTGAGCCCCCGGCCGCCAGGTAGCTCCGGCGCCGTGGTCCATGTCCTCGCCACGTCGGGAAAGGGCGGCCGCACCGGCCACCACGTGCGCGTCAGGAGGGCAGCGCAGGCGCCCAGGGCGGAACCAAAGAAGACATCCGAAGGCCAGTGGGCTCCGGTGTGGACGCGTGAATAGGCTACGCCTGCCGCCACCGGAGCCAGTGCGGCCCCGATGACGGGCTGGACAAGTCCTGCACCCACGGCAAAGGCGACCGCCGACGCAGAGTGGCCGGATGGCATGGAGGAACTTGTCGGCTGGGGGTGGACGAACCGGAACACCGGAAGATGCTCCGGCAGCGGCCGTGCCCGGGGAAGCAGGGTTTTGAAGACAACGTTCGTGACGGCGGAAGCCACTGCCTGGGCGATGAGGCCGTGCAGTGCCGCACGCCGAGGCCGTCCCGGAAAGGCGGCCATTGCTGCAGCAGCGGCGATCCACAGTTTTCCGTGGTTGGCGGAGGCCGAAAGGCGCCGAAAGAACGCATCATGGTTTCCTCCCGGAAGATCCGAGACATGCCGCACCAGGTATCTGTCCAGGCGGCTGATCCAACGATGGCTTCCGCGCCATGTGCTCTGCATTCCATCACCCTACCGGTCGGTGAATGGAGGTCCTCCAGCCGCGCGGAAAATCCGGTCTGCCGTCTTTATCCGGCCCTCAGGGGTTTCGCCGCCCCAGCCAGCAGCAGGGCCAGGAGGATCGGCGCGAGGATGGCCAGCAGCGCCAGGTGTATGCCGGTCAGGTCGCCGAGGTACCCCAGGAGGGGAGGTCCGGCGAGGAAGGAGATATACCCCAGCGTGGATACGACGGACACCCTGGCAGCGGCATGCCTGGGGTCGTCCGCAGCCGCAGACATGCCCATGGGGAAGGCGAGTGCTGCTCCAACGCCCCACAGCGCAGCCCCAACGGCAGCCAGCCACACGTTTCCGGCGAGCACAAAGAGGCACAGCCCGGCCGCCGCGGCTGCCATGCTCGCCCGGAGGACCGCAACCCGACCGTACTTGTCGATGACGCGGCCGCCCAGGAACCGCATCGCCGTCATGGCCAGCACGAAGAGGGCGAACATCAGCGCGCCGGTGGATTCAGAGGTGCCCAGCCCGTCTACGGATGCTTTGGCGATCCAGTCATTGCCCGCACCCTCCGTCAGGGTGGCCCCGAGGACCACGACGCCTATGAGCAGGGTGCGGCTGTCACGCCAGGCTGACGGTCCTTTGGCTGCCTTTGCTTCTCCGTCCGGTGTGGCGGTGGAGATATGCGGGAGGAAGTAGCGCGGGGCAGTCAGCATCACCACAACAACCACACCGGCGATGACCAGCAGGTGCAGGGGCAGGCCGACGCCAAGGTTGGAGAGCCCGGCACCGATCAGTGCGCCGACGAAGGCACCGCCGCTGAACGCTGCATGGAACTGCGGCATGATGGTGCGCCGCAGCTTATGCTCCACGTCGGCACCCTCAATGTTCTGGGCTACATCCCAGAGTCCGATGGCGATACCGAAGAAGAAGAGGGCAACGGCCGTCCCTGGAATCGAGGCGACAGAGAGCGAAGCGGCGATTCCGACGCCAGCGAGGGCCGCAAGGACGCCTCCGAAGCGTGCCGTGTTCGCGGTCCCGATCCTGCCCACCACCAGTCCGGCGGTAGGGAGCGCCAGGAGCGAACCCACGGCGGTGCACAGCAGGAGGGTGCCCATCTGCCCGGAGGTGATTTCCAGTGTCTCGGTGACGGCGGGGATCCTCGCGGCCCAGCTGGCAAAGACGAGGCCGTTGATGCCAAAAACCACAAAGGTGGCTGTGGCGGCTGCGTTCAGTCCTGCCTGCTGCCCGGTACCGGTGTTGATGCTCATACAGTCACTACTTCCAGGGAGTATTCGTCGAGTTGTGCGCGTTCATCGGCGCTGAAATTTTTGTCCGTCACCAGGATGTCCACCCGTTCCAGGCCGGCGACCAATGCCCGGGCCTGTGCATCCCATTTGGCGGCGGAGGCAGCCACCACCACCCGTGCGGCGGATTCCACGCCGGCGCGCTTCACCGCGGCGTCCTCGATGTCATGGGCCAGGAGGCCGGCCTTGAGGTCCACGGCGCAGGGCGTCACAACAGCGGTGTCGAAGCGCAGGGAGCGGATGTTGGATTCGGCCAGCGGGCCGCGGAAGCTCAGCTCTCCGGGTACAAGGCTGCCGCCGGGCAGCAGCAGGGCGGGGCGGGTACCTGCGGTGGATTCGCCGCCCGCGAGGACGTTCAGCGCCCTCAGTGACATCGGCATGAGGGTCAGTTCCTTCGCTTGCACAGCGCGGGCCACCTCCGTGGCAGTGCTGCCGCTGTCCAGCCACACGTGCTCGCGGTCCCCCAGCAACCCTGCGACGGCAGCCGCAATGCGCCTCTTTCCGTCCTGGTCCTCCAGCTCGCGCTGGCCGTAGCCTGGATTTTCGCCGCGGCCGATGAGGCTCCGTGCCCCGCCGTGAATCCTGCGGAGGACGCCATTAGCTGCCAAGGCCTCGAGGTCCCGCCGGATGGTTGCCCCCGACGCGTCGCAGGCCACCATCAGCTCCTCCACTGTCACCTCATGGCGCTGGCGGAGCAGCCCGGCAATGGTGCGGTGCCGCTCATCAGTCTTCATGATCAAATGCTAACAAATTTTGATCAATTGATCACGAGACGCTCTCTCACTTAATGCCGGAAATCACCGATCCCTCTCTCACCGGTGAGAGAGGGATCGCTAAAAAGCTGCAGGGAGTGAGAGAGCGTTGGATCAGCGGACGCGCTCCACGCGCTTTTCGTCCCACACCGGCTCTGCGGATTCGTATACCTTGCCGTCGGATCCGAACACCAGGAAGCGGTCGAACGTGCGCGCGAACCAGCGGTCGTGGGTGACGGCGAGGACGGTTCCTTCGAAATGGTCGATGGCCTTCTCAAGTGCCTCGGCTGAGTGCAGGTCCAGGTTGTCCGTGGGCTCGTCGAGGAGCAGCAAGGTGGCGCCACTGAGCTGCAGCAGCAGGATCTGGAACCGTGCCTGCTGCCCGCCCGAGAGGGACTCGTACTTCTGCTCCGACTGCCCGGCCAGCCCGTAGCCGTCCAGCGCCCCGGCCGCGGCCTCCCGGCCGAGACCTGAACGGTGCTCATCGCCACGGTGCAGGATCTCCAGCAGCGTCTTGCCCAGGAGGTCGGGCCGGACGTGGGTCTGGGCAAAGAAACCGGGGCGAATCCTGGCGCCAAGTTTCACGGTGCCCTCGTGCGGCACTTCGGCGATCTCGACGTCGGACACGGGCAGGTGTTCCCGCTCCGGATCGGTTCCGCCGGTAGCCAGCAGCCGGAGGAAGTGCGACTTGCCCGAGCCGTTGGAACCCAGCACACCAACGCGGTCCCCGAACCACACTTCCGTGGAAAAGGGCTTCATGAGTCCGGTGAGTTCCAGCTTCTCCGCCACGATGGCCCGCTTGGCGGTCCGCCCGCCCTTGAGGCGCATCTGCACGTTCTGCTCGATGGGCAGCGCTTCCGGCGGCCCGATCTCCAGGAACTTGGCCAGCCGGGTCTGGGCGGCGTGGTACCGGTTGGCCATGTCGGAGCGGAAGGCGGCCTTGTTCTTGTACATGTTGACGAGTTCCTTGAGCTTCACGTGCTCCTCGTCCCAGCGCTTCCGCAGTTCCTCGAAACGGGCATTGCGGTCTGCCCGGGCCTCCACGTACGAGCCAAATCCGCCGCCGTGGATCCACGCGCCGGCACCGTTGATGCCGGGTTCCAGCGTCACGATGCGCCCTGCGGCATTGTTCAGCAGCTCGCGGTCGTGGCTGATGAAGAAGACCGTTTTCCTGGACTCGTTCAGCTTGTCCTCAAGCCACCGCTTGCCCGGGACGTCAAGGTAGTTGTCCGGTTCGTCGAGCAGCAGGAGGTCGTCCGGCCCGGCAAAGAGCGCTTCGAGCACCAGGCGCTTCTGCTCGCCTCCGGAAAGGCTCGACGCCGGGCGGTGCTGCGCGCGGTCAAAGGGAAGTCCCAGCGCGGCCATGCACACCTCGTCCCAGACGGTCTCGACGTCGTAGCCGCCCGCATCTCCCCAATCAACGATCGCCTGGGCGTACCGCATCTGGCTTGGCTCGTCGTCGTACTCCACCATGGCAAGCTCGGCATCGTCCACCTCGCGGGCCGCAGCCGCCAGGGCAGGCGGGGCGGCGGACACCAGGAGGTCACGCACCGTGGAGCCGTCCCGGACCTGGCCTACGAACTGGCGCATGATGCCCATGTTCCCGGACCGCCCGATCACGCCTTCATCCGGCACCAGGTCCCCGGCGATGATGCGGAACAGGGTGGTCTTCCCGGTGCCGTTGGGGCCGATCAATGCGGTCTTGGTGCCGTCCGGGACCTTGAAGGTCACTCCGTTAAGCAGCTGGGTGCCGTCGGAGAGGAAATAGTCAATGCCGGAAACGTCAATATGGGCCACGTATTCCATCTTCCCACGGCCATGGCAGAGAGTTTTTGTCCAGGCATGCAGGGTTGACCGGCCCGGAATTCTGCATACCCGGACATAAAACTAGCCGGCTGCGGTGAGGAACTCCTTCAGCAGCGGCCCGGACGTCGTTGCTCCCAGACCGCCGTCCTCCACGAACACGGCCACGGCCAGGTCCCCGTGGACAGCCACGATCCAGGCGTGCGTCTTCGGGGGAGTCTCCTTGCCGAATTCTGCCGTCCCGGTCTTCGCCCCCACGGGTGCACCGGGAACGCCGGCCAGGAAGCCTGCATGCCCGGAGGTGACCACGGCGCGCATCATGTCACCGAGCGAAGCGGCCTCGGCAGCAGTGATCGGCTCGCCCGACGCCGTCGACGGTGCTTCTGCCGTCGCGGTGGCGGAAGGCTGCGCCGCCGGTGCCGTGGAACCGCTCGTCGTGCCGGCAGCGGCAGCACCGCCGTCGGGATTCAGGACCAGTTGGGGCGACACCGGCGCGCCCTTGGCCACGGAGCCCGCCATCATGGCTGCCGCCAGGGGAGAAAGCAGCACCTTGCCCTGTCCGATCATGGAGGCGGCATGCTCCGTCCCTGCCGCCTCGCCGGGCACGGATCCGAGGAACGCGTCTGCGCCCAGCGACGGCGCTTCGACGGCGATCCCCATGGCCAGGGCGGCCGCCTCAAGCTGTCCTTGTGACACGGTATCCTGGGCAGCGATGAACGCCGTGTTGCAGGAATGCGCAAAGGCGTCACGCAGGGTGACCGAGCCCAGGGAGCTTTCGGGATAACCGTCGGCGTTCTTGAAAGTGCGCCCGTCCACCGTCAGCGTCGGCGTGCACTCAACCTTGGAATCAGGGGTCAACCCGTTGCGGAACATGGCCAGCGAGTCCACCATCTTGAAGATCGACCCCGGCGCGTACTGGCCCAGCATGGCCGTGTTGTAGCCGTTACTGCCGGGCCCCGATGCCACGGCCAGGACGGCACCGCTGGAGGGGCGGAGCGCCACGATCGCCGACGCCGGACCTACGTCCTCCAGGGTGGTCTCCGCGAGTGCCTGCAGCGTGGGGTCGATGGTTGTCTTCAGCGGTGTCCCGGGCTCAGGCGCCACTTCAAAGAGCACGCGTCGGGGGTCAGTTGCTGCGGACTGGATCTGTTCGCGGGTCAGGTCGGCGCGCTGCGCGCGGATTACGACGGCGTCCGTCCCCCTGAGCTGTTCGTCGTACTGCTGCTGCAACCCGCCGATGCCGGTGACATCACCCGCTGACAGGGCGCCTTCCGAGGCTTCGATCTGCTCAGCAGTGGCTTCCCCGACGGTGCCGAGCACGGCGCGGGCGAAGGTCCGGCTGGGTGCCAGCGGCACCGAGGCGGGAATGGCACGGGCGCCGGGGATTGCTGCGATCTGCTCGTTGGTGATGGTGCGGCCCTCTTCCCGCAGGGTAATCGCGGACACAAAGGCTTCCGCGCCGGAGGCCTTCACCTGCTGGACGTAGCCGGCGGGGTCAACCCCAACGAGGGCAGCGAGCCTGGTGGCAGCGTCGGTGGGGTCGGCAGTGCCGAGCTGGGGCTTGTCGATGCCGACGTTCACCACGGGACGGTAGGTGACCAGGGGGACGTCCCCCGCCCCGAGGATATCCGCGCGCTGCGGGGACTGGGCGCCTTTGCTGAGGATCTCGCTGTCCGCGAGGCCGGGCGCCAGGGTTGCCGGGTCCCAGACCGTAAGCCATTTGTCCCCGGACTTCTTGAAGTTTGCCGGTACGGTGTATTTCCACTCTGCGTCGCCGAATTTCCAGGTGTAGTTCAAGGGCGCCGAGGCATTGTCGCCGTCCAGGGTGATGTCGCCTGCTTCGACCGCGGGCTTCTGCGGGTCCAATGCCTTGAAGACGCCGCGCAGCTGGTCGTTGGCGGCAGCGGCGTCCTTGCCGTCGAAGGCCACCCCGGCCACATCCAGTCCCGAAACGGCTGTGGCAAATTGCTGTGCTGCGGTTTCTGCCCCGCTCCGGCCGTCGTCGCAGGCCACCAGCGAGGTTCCCAGAATGAGCGCAGCTACGGTAACAGAAAGTTTTGTTGATTTCCCCATTCGGCCATTATGCCCCGCGAAATGCAGTGCGTCGGGCCATTCCTTGAGGTTTGCGGGCGCTGCCGGCTGCTAGGCGCCGCCCAGGCCCAGCGACGGTACGGGCAGGTGGAATATGTCCTTGAGCGCATGGGTTGCCGCGTGCAGGCCGGGCATGCCGGTGACCCCGGGGCCGGGCGGCGTGGAGGAGGAACAAAGGTAGACGCCGCGCAGGGGAGTGCGCCATGGGTGCCGGGATACGACGGGCCGCTGGACCAGGCCGCGGAGGTCCATGGTGCCGGCGCTGAAGTCCCCGCCGATGTAGTTCCGGTTGTACTTTGCCAGCTGCGCCGCCGTCACCACGTTGGTGTCCACCACGAGGTCCCTGAAACCGGGGGCAAACCTTTCCAGCTGCGCGGTGATGGCTTCCGCCATGTCCTTGGTTGAACCGGCCGGCACGTGGCAGTAGGTCCACAGGGTGTGGCGGCCCGTGGGGGCGCGCCGTGGGTCGAACCGGGAAGGCTGGGCTACCAGGACGTAGGGCCGTTCGGGGTGCCGGCCGGCACTGACCTCGTTTTCCGCGTGTGCCAGTTCCTCCCTGGTTCCGCCCACGTGGACGGTTCCGGCGTCAGCCAGTTCGGCCGCCTGCCACGGAACGGGGCCGGACAGGATGAAGTCCACCTTGCAGGAGCCGTTCCCGTAGCGGAAGGACTCCAGGGCTGTGCGGTAGCGGCCGGGAAGGGAGTCACCGGCCATGTCCACCAGTCCGCGCGGCGCGACATCAAGGAGCGTGGCCCGCGCCGCTGGAAGGTCCGTTAACCGGTTGATGGGGGCGTTTGTGTGGAGGATGCCGCCATGCGACTCGATGTCCGTTGCCAGGGCGGCGGCGATGGCAGCAGAACCGCCCAGGGGAATGGGCCATCCTTCAGCGTGGCCCAGCGCCCCGAGCATCAGCCCTGCTCCGGACGCGGCCAGGGACGGAAGGCGGGACACGGCATGGGCCGCAACGCCGCTGAGGAGCGCAGGAGCTGCCTCCTCGCGGAACCTGGCATTCCAGAAGCCCGAACCTTGTTCCAGGGTCCGCAGGCCAAAAATGCCCGCGGCCACCGGGTTGCGGGGAAGGCGGAAGAGCTGGTTCTGCGTAAAGTCCATAACGTCGTCGATGTTCCGCACGATGGGGCCCATCAGCCGCCGGTACGCAGCGCCGTCCCGGCCGAGTCCCGCTGCGGTCCGGTCAAGCGACCGGTAGGCGAGGGCGGACCGTCCGCCGTCCAGCGGTGATCCGAAGGAGAGCTCAGGCGTGACAAGCTCCATCCGCCGGGAAAGCTCGAAGGCCCGGAAGAAAGGCGAGGCCAGGGCCATTGGATGGACGGCCGAGCAGACGTCGTGGAAGTGGCCCGGCTGCATGAGTTCTGCCGTACGGGTTCCGCCGCCGATCACGGGCGCGGCTTCGAAGACCTCCACGGCAAGCCCTGCCCGCGCCATGACGGCCGCGGCAGCCAGCCCGTTGGGTCCGGCTCCAACCACCGTAACGTCAGGCATCGGAGGCCGCCTTCTGCTGGAGCGCAGCAATGGTCCGGCGGCGCAGGTTCAGCCGGAACCTGTCCGGTGCCCCGTTGAACGGGCCGCCGTGGGGATCGTCCAGGTGGTGCCTGCGGATGGGATCGTACGTGGGGTCGTAGATGTCCCAGGTCACCCGCGCCATCAGGTAGGTGACGGCCAGCATGTGCGCAGCCACGGCCAGGACGTAGTAGGGCATATCCAGGTTGTGCTGGGAGGATCCGGCGCTGGTCACCTGTCCAAGGTACATCCACACCGCAGCCCAGTGGAGGCCCTCGATGCCCTGCCAGACCAGGAAGTCGCGCCACCGCGGCCTGGCCAGCGCGAGGAGCGGGATCAGCCATACAACAAACTGCGGTGAATACACCTTGTTGGTCAGGATGAAGGCCGCCACAACCAGGAAGGCAAGCTGGGCAAGGCGGGGGCGGCGCGGTGCGGTCAGGGCAACAAGGGCAATGAGGGCGCAGCCCAGCACAAATAAACCGAGGGACAGCAGGTCCACGGCTGCACCGCTCAGTTCCTGTCCCCTCAATCTGCCCAGCACCAGGTTGTAGGCGAACCAGGGTGAGCTGTAGCCGGCGCCGCGGTCTGCCGAAAACTGGAAGAAGTAGGCCCAGCCCGGGAAATTGGCCACGGCAAAGGGGAGGTTGATAACAGCCCACGAGGCGGCCGCGGCCCCCGCAGTCTTGAGGAACGGCTGGAACCGTCCGGTCCGGAGGGCGAGCAGGAGGATGGCACCCAGAATGAGCAGCGGATACAGCTTGGCGGCCGTGGCAAGCCCGATAAAGACCCCCGCCAGCACCAGCCGCTCCCGGGAGAAGAAGTACATACCCACGGCAAGCAGCGCCACCGCCCAGAGATCCCAGTTGATGGTACCGGCCAGGATGATGCCCGGCGCCAAAGCCACCATGGCTGCATCCCAGGGCCGGCGGGCGCTCATCCGGGCGGTGGCCAGGACCGTGACCACCGCGGCCGCGGCCAGAAGCGCGGCATTGATGTCGAAGTAGGCCAGGATCCGGGCATCCGGGGCTCCAGAGCCGGGGACCAGCCAGGCCGTTATCCCGGCAATAAGGCCGGTCAGGACAGGGTATTCAAACTGGCTCCCCGTGCCCAGGATGGGAAAGTTGCCGTCTGCCAGTCCGCGGTTCCGGAACAGTTCGGGGAAGTCGGAATAGCAGGTGGCGTAGAACTGGGTGGGGGATTCCCATCCGTTGGCACGGCAGAATCCCTTCAGCAGGATGCCTGCCAGTGCCGCCAGCACGGTCAGCAGGATCAGTACCCGCTCCACCGTGAAGACACCAGGGGAAACAATACCCGGAGCGGATCGGGATCCAAGGGGGCCACCCACCAATTCCGTGAAGTTCCTCAGCAGGATATCGCTGCGGCTTGGAACAACGAGGCGCAGCCTTCCTCGATGCTCGGGCGGCTGGGTGTCCTCCATGGCTTCGAGCTTACCGCCGTGCCCGGAAGCCGGTTGGCGCCACGGGCGGCGGAGCCCACGCGTCGCCGCATGGGCTCCGGCCACAGGTTCTCTGGTGTTTCACGGTGCCTCCTGGCGAAGGTGCGTCTTTCGTGGCTGCCCTGGTCACCCGGGCGGCGCCTTCCCTAGCGGGTACCGCCGATCTGCTGGTGCATCAGGACAAAGACATCCTCGCGCTGCTTTTCCAGCAGGTCCTCGTTGAACTTCCTCCGGCTGCTGCGCCGTCCTTGGGCCGGCAGCAGGAGTTCTCGAAACTTTTTCATGGCCATCACCTCCTCTCCGTCCGGAGTTCGGCATGCATAAATGGGCACGGCAATTGAGCCCTTTTATGGTGTGTAAATCAGGGAATACGGCAGGGAATTATGGGCAGCACAAATATAATTACGCAGAAATTTGAACCGTTTTACCGCACCCCAGCACTAAAGCTGCATTACGCAGGAAAGAAGGGCAGAAGAATGCGAAAGGGAAAGTCCGTGGTCCCGCGGGAACGGTTTGGAAATGCTGCACCTGCACCGGGCCGGCGTCCTGCCGGACCGGGGCCCGCTGAGGGACGCTGCTGCCTGGGCTCCAGGCGGGAGTAGCGGCTAGGAGCCGGCGTAATCCTTAAAGGGGCGCGCAAAAGCATCAGGGGCCGGGGCAGCGGTGATGGTCATCTTCCATCCGCTAGTCAAAGTAATCATTTTCCCAACCTCCTTTTCTGCTCTGCCGCCGCACGGGCCTGGACCCGGCAGCGTGCGCCGCGATCCCGGCAGGACGCCCTGGGATCAGGAATAAAATTACACCACCGGCTGGACTATTGGCTACTTAATATCCAAAAATTGTCCAACTTATTTTGAAAACCTCTTTAGAGGCCCCATCGGACGATCGCAGGCGTCTTTTTATCCCACCCGAGAGTGCAGACTTTTGCGGTACCGAGAATGAAATGGCGGCCTTCGGTAGGCGGCAATTCCAGCCAGCGTGCGGTGAGGATCCTTGAGAAATGGCCGTGGGCCACAATCAGCACATTGTCCATGCCGGACTCGAGCACGCGCCCGATGATCTTGTCTGCCCTAGCCGCCACCTCGTCCAGCGTTTCGCCGTTGGGAACGCCGTGGGTCCAGATGAGGTAGTCCGGATTGTCCTTGCGGATCAGGTCGGAGCTGATCCCCTCGTAGTCGCCGTAGTTCCACTCAACCGCCAAAGGCTCGTGCTGGGCGTCGGGGAAGCCGGCAAGCTCGGCCGTACGTCGCGCACGCCTCAACGGCGAGGTGAGCACCAGGTCGAAGTCGACAGGATCCAGCACCTTCCGGGCCTCCACGGCCTGCTGTTCGCCCTCGACGGTCAGCGGAAGATCAGTGAGCCCGGTGTACTGGCCGCTCTTGGACCATTCCGTCTCGCCATGGCGAAGGATCCAGAGCTGGGGCCGGGGGGCAAGGGCAGGAATGGTCACTTGGACTCCTCAGAAGGGGACGGCTCGACGACGGCGGGCGGCATTCCAGCGTCGGGCGCCGAGGGTGCGGAAACGGCAGGTGCTGATTCCGGTTGCCCTGCCCACCAGCGGAGCAGCCGTGCTTCCGCTTCCTCCGCAGGCAGGGGACCGTTCTCCATCCGCTCACTGAGCAGGAATTTGTAGGCGCGCCCCACCACCGGACCGGGTTTGATGCCCAGCAGGGCCATGATCCGGGCACCGTCAAGGTCAGGCCGCACGGCATCCAGCGATTCCTGCTCGCGGAGCGCGGCGATGCGGGCTTCGAGGTCATCGTAGGCGAAGGCCAGGCGTTCGGCTTTCCGCTGGTTGCGGGTGGTGACGTCCGAGCGGGTGAGCCGGTGCAGCCGTTCCAGCAGCGGCCCGGCATCGGTCACGTAGCGGCGCACTGCGGAGTCGCTCCAGCCGGCGTCCCCGTAGCCGTAGAAGCGCATATGGAGCTCCACGAGGCGGGCCACGGCCTTGGTGGTGTCGTTGTCGAAACGGAGCGCCTTCATCCGTTTGGAGGTGAGTTTAGCCCCCACCATGTCGTGGTGCCGGAAGCTCACGGCGCCGCCCGGTTCAAAGCGGCGCGTTGCCGGCTTCCCGACGTCGTGCATTAATGCTGCGAAGCGCAGCACAAAGTCCGGCCCTGGCACCGGGCCCTCGCTGTCCGTCTCCAGCTCCGCTGCCTGTTCCAGGACCTGGAGGGAGTGCTGGTAGACGTCCTTGTGCCGGTGGTGCTCGTCCGATTCCAGCCGCAGCGCCGAAACCTCGGGCAGCACGAACTCGGCGAGCCCCGTGTCCACCAGCAGGTCCACGCCGACGCGCGGGCGGGCGCCGCAGATGAGCTTGACCAGTTCGTCCCGCACCCGTTCGGCGGAAATGATGGTGATCCGTTCGGCCATCTGCGTCATGGCCTGCCGGACGTCCTCGTGGACGGAAACCCCAAGCTGGGCGGCGAAGCGTGCCGCGCGCATCATCCGCAGCGGATCATCCGAGAAGGACGCTTCCGGCGCCCCGGGAGTGGCCAGCACGGACGCATGGAGGTCGCGTACGCCGCCGAAAGGATCCACCAGTTCCAGGGAGGGCAGCTTCAGGGCCATGGCGTTTATGGTGAAGTCCCGCCGGAGCAGGTCATCAGTCAGGGACGACCCGAAGGCCACTACTGGCTTGCGGGAATCGGGATCGTAAGCCTCCGCCCGGTAGGTGGTGATTTCGATCTGGAAGCCTGCCTTGCGCATGCCGATGGTTCCGAAGGCGCGGCCGATCTCCCAGTAGTTGTCCGCCCACTTCTTGATGAGGGCAACCGTCTGGTCCGGGGTGGCATCCGTGGTGAAGTCCAGGTCCGGGGAGCTCCGGCCCAGGAAAAGGTCACGCACCGGTCCGCCCACCAGTGACAGCTCGTGGCCGGCGTCCACGAAGCGCCGTCCGAGCTCCAGGACCACCGGGTCCACCTGGAAATCGACGGTCTGGGAATCAGTCTTGTGATGTGCGTAAGCCATAGTTACTTAAGCTTGTCAGAAACCAGCGCGTCGGCAGGCCAAAATACGGTCAAGATCGTGCGGAATCACTCCGCCGCCGGCAAAGTGCGTCATATGCAGTCCATGTTGGTGTCATGTTCCGGTCATCACGAACGGGCAACAGTCGTTAGAGTGGACTCCATGGCCCATCCAGTACCGAGCGCTCCAGGCAGGAGGACAAACGCACCATTGCCGTCGGCAATCGGTGCGCACGTTGCCCCTGCCCAGCATGCGGCACCGGCATCGCTGCCCACGGTTGAGGAAGTCTCTGCCGGCGGCGTTGTAGTGGACACGTCCGACGCCGAGTTGAGGGTTGCGATCATCGCCCGCCTTAACCGCGGCGGACGTTTGGAGTGGTGCCTTCCCAAGGGCCATCCGGAGGGCAAGGAAAACAACGAGCAGGCAGCGGTCCGGGAAATTGCCGAGGAAACCGGCATCGAGGGGGACATCCTCGCGCCACTCGGGAGCATCGACTACTGGTTTACGGTCAGCGGCCACCGGGTCCACAAGACGGTCCACCATTACCTCCTGCGGGCAACGGGCGGCGAACTGACCATCGAGAACGATCCGGACCAGGAAGCCGTGGACGTGGCATGGGTTCCCATCCAGGAGCTGGCCCGGAAGCTGTCCTTCCCCAACGAGCGCCGGATTGCCGACCTCGCCCGCGAGGTCCTCCCCGAGCACCTCTAGGACTGCAGGTTCCCGGGCGCAGGGCGCCTGCGTTGCGGCTTTAACTGCCTTCGGGTGAGACGATGAAGGCGATGTCAGCTACCAACTTTCCTTCCGATAAAGCCGGCCGGCCCGGCGATGCCGTCCCGGACGGCGTTCCCCCCGAGCCGGCGGGCCCGGACACCACCCCTGGCGCCGTGGCTGCCAGTGAAACCCGCTCCAGCGCCATCATGGCCGCCGGGACGCTTGTGTCCCGGTTCCTGGGCTTTGGCAAGACCTGGATGCTGGGCACGGCCCTTGGCCTGGGCTCCACCGTCAATGACACCTTCATCAACGCGAACAACCTGCCCAACCTGATCTTCCTGCTCGTGGCGGGTGGGGTGTTCAATGCTGTCCTGGTGCCGCAGATCATCAAGGCAAGCAAGGCTCCGGACAGGGGAGCGGACTACATCAGCCGGCTGCTGACGCTGGCTGTGCTGCTCCTGCTGGGCCTGACGGCGCTGGTGACACTGGCGGCACCCTGGGTCATTGAGCTGACGACGCAGGGATATACCCCGCAGCAGAAAGCGCTGGCCGTGGCCTTTGCTTTCTGGTGCCTGCCGCAGATCTTCTTCTACGGCCTCTACGCCCTCCTGACGCAGGTCCTGAACGCCAACGGAGCCTTTGGGCCCGCCATGTGGGCACCCATCCTTAACAACCTGGTGGCCATTGCCGGCCTGGGGATGTTCATCTGGATTTTTGGCGCCAACGAGGTGAATCCGCACACCCTGGACAACTGGGGCGACACGCAAACCCTCCTGGTGGCCGGGTTCTCAACCATCGGCGTGGTCTCTCAAACAGCCATCCTGATGATCCCCGTGATGCGGCTCAAGCTGGGGATCCGGCCGCGTTTCGGGTGGCGGGGGGTGGGACTGGGCCAGGCAGCCAGGCTGAGCGTCTGGACCCTGCTGACCGCCGCCGTCGGCCAGCTCGCCTTCCTGTACGTCATGCGCATTGCCACCATTCCCGGCGCCGAACGCATCCGGCTGCAGCAGGCGGGGGACCCCGCTGCCTATATGCTGCCAGGAAACGCCGTGCTGGAAGTGGCCAGCCAGCTGTACCTGCTGCCGCACTCCATCATTGCCCTGTCCCTGGCCACGGTGCTGTTCAACCGGATGACGCGGGCCTCCCAGGACGGCAACCGCGACGAGCTGCGCGATGCCCTCTCGCACGGCCTGCGGACCATGGCGGTGGCAACCGTGTTCGGTGCTCTGGCGCTGTTTGCCCTGGCAGGTCCCTTGGGCATGTTCTTCTCGGGCGGGCTCCGCCAGGACGGCGTGATGCTGGCCCAGACGCTCACTATCCTGGCTCTGAGCACGCCGTTCATGAGCGCCAACTTCATGATGTCCCGGGTGTTTTACGCAAACGAGGACGCCAGGACACCCTTCTACGTCCAGCTGCTCCTGGCCGTTGTCTACGTGGCCGGGGCGTTCGCCATCCAATTCCTGCCCGTCACGCAGATCATCTACGCCATCGCGGTCCTCTACATGGTGGGCAACATCCTCTCCGTGGTCATCAGCGCCTGGTTCCTGCGGCGCCTCCTGGGTCACCTGGACGGGCCACGAATCGCCAACTCCTACATCCGCATGGGGTACGCAGCGCTTGGTTCGGCCATCGCCGGAGCCGGTGCCCTGTGGCTCCTGGGAAGCTACAGTCCGGACGGCTTTGCCTGGCGCGACAGGCTGACAGCCCTGATCACCGTCGTCGTGGTGGGTCCCATCATGCTGGTGGCCTACTTCTTCCTCCTCAAGCTGTTCCGGGTTTCCGAACTGCGCGACCTGCTCCGTCCCCTCCTCGGCCGGCTGGGGCGCGGCGGACCTGCCGCACCTCCGGCTGGAGGCGGGACCCCGCCGTCGGACTCTTCCCCCGGTTCCGGCCCAGATTCGCCGTCTGGTTCACCGACCGGTGGACGCCAGCACCCGGAACGTGCCACCACATCCGTGGACACAGGCCTCATCCCAAGGATTTCCGGTGAGTTCGATGCCGTCTCCTTCAGGGCCGGGCCGGCCCCGGAACAGGAGGCGCCCGGGCGGGGGGTGCGTGGGAAGGAATCGCTCGACGGCGATGGCCCGCCAACGTCCGACGGCGACTACCTCCCCGGGGAGGACCAACCCAACACGGCACGGGGTGGCTTCCTGCGGGAGCAGATCCCCCTTCCAGGGCGCCGCACCTTCCAGGGGAAGCCCGGCGAGAACCCCCATTTCAAGCCGAGGAAACCCCGGAAGAAGTGACGTTCCCGCGGTTTCCGGCTGCCGTCGTCCAAGGTGGAAGGGACGCAATCGGCTAGGATCGGAAGGGTACAGGGGTAGTTGCATCCAGGGGTCAGGCGCCCGCCGGCTCCTGGACGGTGGTTGCATCATTCAAGCCGGCAATCCCGGACAGTCTAGGAGGAACACGTGTCCAACCCGATCGATGTCGGATCAGTACTGGGCGGCCGCTATAAGGTCACTGCCACGGTATTGGCCTCGCACGACCACGATCTGGTGCTGGACGGTGTGGATCAGGTTCTGAACCGTCCCGTCAGCATACTGGTGGCCGGACCCGGCAACACCGAACAGGTTGCCCAGAGTGCCCGCGAAGTAGCCACCGGGGAACGTCCCGGCACCGTCCAGGTCCTGGACCTCGGCATGAGCGAGGCAGCCACCTACCTCATCACCAACCACACCTCCGCAGCGGATCTGCTGGACCTGGTGGTGGCCTCCAACCCACCCTACGTGGAACCGTTTTTCACAGACACCCTGGGAAGCGAAATCTTTGGCCAGCCACGGTCGAACGAGCCGGAACCCTACGACGATGAAGACCATGTGGAAGCCGGCTACATCAACTACGCGGACAACCACCCCAGCCAGGTGGATCCCTACCGGGCAGCACCGGCCGTTCCGCCGAAACCGCCGGTCCGTCCTGCTGCCGCGCCTTCCGCTGGACGCCCGTCCAACGGGGCCTCCGCTGGTGGCGGGGCAACAGCATCCGGTGGAGCCCTTGCTGCGGGAGGAACCGCAGCTGCGGCCGCTGCCGCCGGCTCCGGAACCGACCGTTCTGCACGCCCGGAGGAGGAGCACCAGACCGCCCACACGCCGGCAGCAGGCCACACTCAAGGATCTCCCGGCTCACCTGCGGGTAAGCCCAAGGTTTCCCTGTGGTCCGATGACGATTACGCGCACGCTGAAGAGCATGCCCCGGTGGAATCGCCGGTCGACGACGAACCAGAGGCCAAGAAGAAAAAATCCTCCGTTTTCGCACGGTCGGCCGCGCCCGCAGCTGCCGCCGGCGCAGCCGTCCCCGATCAGGGCGGTTATGACGACGACGACCGTGACGAACCTGCCCGCGAGCCCCGCTCCATGCGCTGGCTGGTGGGTGGACTGCTGGCCGTGGTGCTCATTGCCGGCCTGGTATTTGCCGTCACCAACCTGGGCAGCCTGTTCTCCTCACAGCCCCAGGCAGTGCCCACGGCACCCGGGACAAACGGCAACGCTCCCGAAGCCACCTCGGCTCCGACGCAGGAACCCACAACGGCACCGCCGGCAGCGCCACCGGCCATCGAGAGCATCACCAGGCAGGGCAACTTCGACTTTGCCGCCACCTTTGATGGCGACCTCGTCAGGGCGTACGACGGCAACGCCGCGAGCTTCTGGTCAGACATGGAGTTCGCCACGGAGAACTGGGGCGGATTGGCACCCCAGGGCGTGCCCCTGGTAGTGAAGCTCGAGAACCCGGCCCGGGTCTCCTCCATTACCCTTTCGCAGCTTGGTGGCTCCGGTGGCAACATCACCGTCTACACCAACGACCGTCCTGCACTGGATGGGGCTAAAGCGGTAGGGACCAACAGCTTCACCTCAACCGACCTGACCATGCCATTGGCGGAGCCGGTGGAGGCCGAGTATGTGATCGTCTCCATCAACTCCCTGCCGCGGCTGGCTGCTCCCAAAACCCGCTACGGATTCGGCATCCGGCTCGCGGAGATCAAGGTCCAGTAAACAGGCTCCTCCGGGCTGCAGCTTTCGTACCGGCTCTGGCCGTCATCAGCGCGGAAATCTGGACAAACCCTGCAGCAGGCGGCGTGCCCCTGCCGGGACGGTAACCTTGAAAGAGCGCCTATGGTGACGGCGGCCTGCCGTGTACCGGTGGTCCACCATGTCCTGGCGCCGGAATAATCAGCAACACGCAGCAGTTGTGCCATGTGGCCGGCCTCCACGAGGGGCGCGTCAACCAAGGAAGAGGTTCACCGTTCAGTGACCATCGCAGAAAACACCGCGTCCGATGTACGTGATGTCATCATTGTCGGTTCAGGCCCGGCCGGTTACACGGCAGCTGTCTACACAGCACGTGCCAACCTGAAGCCGCTGATGCTTGCCGGCTCCGTCACTGCCGGCGGCGAACTCATGAACACCACAGACGTTGAGAACTATCCGGGCTTTCCGGAAGGGATCATGGGTCCAGACCTGATGGAGAACTTCGAGAAGCAGGCTGTCCGTTTTGGCACGGAGATCCAGTTCGAGGACGTTACAAGCCTTGAGCTTGAAGGGCCGGTAAAGACGGTCACCATCGCGACCGGTGAGAGCTTCAAGGCGAAGGCCGTCATCCTTTCCACCGGATCTGCCTACCGCGAATTGGGCCTGCCGAACGAAAAGCGTCTCTCCGGACACGGCGTTAGCTGGTGTGCAACCTGCGATGGTTTCTTTTTCAAAGATCAGGACATTGCCGTGATCGGCGGTGGCGACTCCGCCATGGAGGAGGCCCTGTTCCTCACCAAGTTTGCCAGGACGGTCACGGTTGTGCACCGCCGGGACTCCCTCAAGGCTTCCAAGATCATGGCTGACCGTGCCCTGGCCCACGAGAAGATCAGCTTTGTCTGGAACAGCACTGTGGACGACGTCATCGGCGAGGACAAGGTCACCGGGCTGAAGATCAAGAACCTACTTGACGGCAGTATTTCGGATCTCGCAGTAACAGGCGTGTTCGTTGCGATTGGCAACGACCCGAGGACCGAGTTGGTCAAGGACATCCTGGACCTTACTCCTGAGGGCACCATCGCCGTCGAAGGACGCAGCTCGAGAACCAGCATTCCCGGAGTGTTTGCAGCCGGTGACGTGGTGGACCCCACCTACCGCCAGGCGATCACCGCTTCCGGCTCCGGCTGTGTAGCGGCAATTGATGTTGAGCACTACCTCGCAGACTTGCCCGCGTAATTACCGCCACGATACCCGAAGAGAGAGATCAGGTTATGAGCAACGCAAAAGACGTAACAGACGCAAGCTTCAGCACGGACGTATTGTCCTCCGACAAGCCGGTAATCGTTGATTTCTGGGCTGAATGGTGCGGCCCCTGCCGCAAGCTCGGTCCCATCCTGGATGAGATCTCGGTCGAGTACAGCGAAAAGGTGGATGTCGTGAAGGTAAACGTGGACGATAACCCCGCCATCGCCGCAGAATACGGCATTACGTCGATCCCGGCCGTGTACCTCTTCCAGGGTGGAGAAGTGAAGAACACGGTCATCGGTGCCAAGCCGAAGCAGTTCTTCGAAAAAGAGTTCGCGGACGTCCTGTCCTGAGCGTGCACCTGCTCGGATGAGTCGAGCTTGGAAAAGTGGCCACTGCACATGCGGTGGCCGCTTTTTTGTGCACGCGCGGCCCGCTATTGACGTCTGCGCGTACCGGACAACTCATTACTGAGCAAAGATTCCCGCCTAGACCGGGCGGCTGGAGTAGTAGGCAGGTTTCACGTGAAACGTTTGCCTGCCCGTAGCTGCCTCGATACCGCCAAAAAATATGGGAGTTGAGAATACCGGGCCGAGGGCGTCCAATAGGGGCTCCACAGTGCCACTCTCTAGCTAGCCGGGACCAAAGACGTGCATCAGAAGCTCTTTCAGCCAGCCGGCGTCTGCACGATATTGACTGCACGCTCAAATCACTAACAAGCGCGCTCTAGCGACAGTTCAGCAGTCAAAATGCTTCTACATCTGAGGTATGGAGACAGGCGTACGACCATGCGGGATTGCGCCGCGGTGGGCGGGGCAGCGCTGCGGTTCGCGGGACTCTCGGAACGCGTATCCCTACAGGGCACAATGGAGGACGGATCGGACATTCTGATGCAGACGCCTCAGGAGGTGACGGTGTACCGGGCGGGGGGCGCAGTGCTGGCGCAGTGGTCGGACCGTTTCACGTGAAACACACGAGGACCACAGAGTTCTACGCGTACATGCTCCGACGTGGGACCGTTTCACGTGAAACATGGAGCAACGTTTCCCCGGCATCAGCAACCCCTAAGTCTTCCGCTCCAAAGGCTATCCTGCACCCCGAATTTCGTACTGTGTGAACTCTCATTTGCAGGTCTCGCCCCTGAGTTGCCGTCGATAATGGCGGCCTGGCAAAACTCTCATCCGGCCCGGATTGGGCCTCCACCATGCGGCTTCTCGCAGTCTGGGCCGGCCCAGCGTAGCGGGCTGAGTTCACGATCTTCTAAAAACAAGCTCAAGTCCGGCAACAGCCGCGCGCGGAGCGTCGCAGAAGTCGGTGGTCAGTAACGACACTCGTAGCAGTGGCAGAAACGCAGCAGGCCAGCCAGAGTTGTGTCTTGGTTACCCATTACGGTCACTCTCCCGGTGTAGATGCGGCAGTGAGCATGTTCCTGGATTGATCCAGTGAACGAATCCCTGCCCGACGAATGTTGCGCCCGAACGATATCGTGCCCACCAGATCTCCCGCACTGCCCGGCTTCGGAAGGTCGGTGCGCCCATCGACCTATGAGGAGGGCATACTCGCGTCCGCAGGAACAACGCCCACTATGCAAACGGCTAATCGTCTGAACACGTTGATCCCACGTCTGTGGAAGCAGGTGGTGACGCATATGAGCCGACCAGGCTAGCTGGCACCCGAATCACTACCACGAGCCCGCCGTCAACAACTGCAATCCAAAGTCGGTCGCAAATGATGAGTACTCGGGACGCCGTTTCACGTGAAACATGCGCGGTAGCGTGGGCCACGCGGTTGTTAGGGCCTCATGTTGTTACCGAAACCAGGAAGTGGAGATAGCAACACCGTTGTCCAGACGATAGCGCGTCCAATCGCGCATTGAACTGGGGGATACGCTAGCACTCGGCGACATAGCGTGGACTGTAGCGCTGCACCTCACATAGGCTCGTGCCCAGAGACTCTTCCTGGCCGGTTCCTCTGAACTCAAGCGCAACATTAGGCACAGAAGATCAGTTACGGGTTAGTGGAGCTGACTCGCTTGCCTTCCACCGACAAGGGACCCCTGATCGAAGTCATTGGCGGCAGACCTATGGCAGAACGATTGAGATCCTCCAGCTTCTGCGCCTGGGCGGAGAAGCAGGAGGGCTGATCCGTGCATCGCTTGATGTCTGACGAGGTGATATGAGCTGACCGCTTCATGGATCAACAGGACGGGGCTGTGGCCACGCAGTCCAAGGACCAATAATGTGCCGGACAAAGGGGAAGAATTAGGTATCCAGGAGAGATCTCAGGGGCGCAGACTGCTGCTGGATATCCACAATCTTTTCCACAGCCGAAGAACTCAATATTCACAGGGATATCCACAGGCTTGGAAGGGCCACGCCAGCTCTGCCGCGGCTTGGATGCTCGCGGCCCACTCTCGATCCAGCGTATCTCCTCATGCTTTAGCGTCCGACCACCTCGGTAACTGCACATTAAACTGCCCTAGAGGGCCTGTCCGGTTGCACGAAAGTGCGCTACTTAGGCTGATTTCCAGCCGGTGCGACATGCGGCTCGTTGCCGGCCCACTATGTTTCACGTGAAACAGAGGCAAGCCGGCTTGCCGTACGTCCATAGGTGCCTACAGGAAGGTCCTACCGACTCCTCGGAGCGTTGTTCTGCGGGCGCGAGGAGCCGGTCCTCCCGTCCAATCACCCACAAAGTTATCCACAGCGTTATCCACGGCCCATCGCTGCCCGGTCTGAGCGGGCTCACTCATAGCTCAGCACGCCCATTTGACCACTCGTGCTGGCATTCAGACCTACCCAACAGATACAAACAAGCATCGACCTTCAATTGGCGGCGTACGGCGCAAATATCGAGGCCATCATTTCGCGACCAGGGCTATGAGCCGCAGACCACAGGGGAGTACGTCGACGGTATGCGCGTGAACCAAGCGCAAGACACGCCGCCTGGCAGACTCCACGTGGGTCGTGGCGTTACACCTGCCGATGGACAGGCTTTAGACAATTCTCCCTAACCAGTTCGTTCGGCACATGCGCACCCCCGACGCTCAGATCGCCGGCACACGGCACATCCGCGGACATGAGCTCGTGGAGGTTTGCGGTGAGGGTCGTTCAGGTTCGGGTTACATTCAAGGCTGATCATCGACATGGAGGTCGTGAGGTTTACGACCTGTCGTTCTGCGGGTGAAGATGCCTGCCCGATCATGCCCAGGGGAAAACGTCGGCCCATGTCTGTGTCATTATGACTGCTCAGTCGCAGCTGGACGTCTCTGGCGGTCGGCGGTCGTATTTTTGGTCCCAGTCGCAGGAGCCGGCCCGGAATACGCCGCATTTTCAGTCCTTCGGCCCCAGCACTAGGTGGTGCTCACTGTTTCACGTGAAACGCATGGAACGGGATTCAAAGGCCCATGCTCGCATTTGATTGTTCTTCTGCATGCAACGGCCCGTGTTGGCAGGCCGTTGTGGTTCTGGGTATCGGCTTGCACGGGCTCGTCATGCAAAGGGGTAGCTGGCCCTTCACGGCCCTATATCAGGCCAACAGGGACCTCCTCTGGGGCACTGGAGCCAGGGGAGACGGATCCGCGCTTGATCACGCGCTTATCTACAACATTGACGTCCTGACGGGCCGCCTGCAACTCCCGCCAGTGCTGCCGGAGCTGCTCCCAAGCCCCTCAAGTCCGAGGCATTACACAAAGTGCCTGAATGATGCGAAGGGCTCTTTCTCTCTTAGGCCAGACTTGGCACCGCTGATGCCAAATGCGGCAGTAGCGGAAATGACGACGATCACGGACGTGCAAAGAAGAGCGTGCAGAAATTGAGAGCACCGAACTGATCAGCAGCCCGCTGACGTGCAGCGTTGACAAACCTGTTTCACGTGAAACGTAAAGGACATACGGCCTTCCTTGAATCTCGTATAGGTGTGGGGTTCGAGTACCTCTCATCGCCCACACCTACCCAGGCTCAGAGCCCTGTTTCTAAGGGTTTCTTTGGGCGCAATTCGGGCCGCATCGGCTGCTGAACCCACGAGATGGGAATTTGGACTGCGTCGCTCTACTTCCAGCGGGACTTGCATCGAGAACAAGAAGGCGACTCCAGGGAAAAAGCCACGTACTTTCTGTGTGCCTAGACTCAACGAAGACGAGCCGACTCGAAAGGACCCAATCCTCCGGCCCGCCGTTTCACGTGAAACGTTACTGTCCCGTGCAGAGAACTTCAGCTTAAGAATAGAACTTGAGTGGGTGGGCATTCCGAGGATTGATTCCCGTAAACTGAACTGGCCGTTGAGCCCGAATGGGCGGACCAGTCAGCACCAGGTGTCTGAGACTTCAGGATAGCCCCCAGCCGCATGTCTCTCAGCCGTAGAACCTAGTGGCGGGACGGAGGCACAACCAAATCCTCGCAAGGCCGTGACAACGTATCAGCAGCTCTGTACAGCTTCCCATGCCCCTCGAGTCGATCCACAAGACTCGATGGTGGGTCATAAGTTTGGGATGTGACGATCTTCTACCCTTATCGGGTCTCACGGGAAAGGCCACGGATACACGTAGGGCCCGATTCGGAGTGAATCGGGCCCTACTGAAAATCATCCTGCTAGCCGGACTGGCCCGGAGCCAGGACCTCCATAATGCGATTGAGGTCTTCGACGCTCGCGAATTCAATGCTTACTTTGCCCTTACGGACACCAAGGGAGATCTTGACATTCGTATCAAGCCGGTCCGAAAGCGACGACGCCAAGTAGTCGAGGCGCTCATGTCGGGCCCCTGGACGGGGGATGTTGTTCTTCGCCGGCTTTGCCGGATCCTGGTACAGCGTCACGGCTTCTTCGGTGGCACGAACCGACATACCCTCCGCAACAATCTTCTGGGCCAGTCGCTCCATCGCCGCGGCGTCAGGAAGCGCCAGGAGGGCGCGGGCGTGGCCAGCTGAAAGGACGCCGGCTGCCACCCGGCGCTGTACCAGCGGGGGCAGTTTGAGGAGACGCAGGGTGTTCGAGACCTGGGGGCGGGATCTTCCGATGCGGTCAGCCAGTTGCTCATGGGTAGTTCCAAAGTCCTCCAGGAGCTGCTGGTAGGCGGCAGCTTCTTCCAGGGGGTTTAGCTGGCTGCGGTGCAGGTTTTCGAGCAGTGCATCCCGAAGCAGATCGTCATCAGTGGTGTCACGGACGATCGCGGGGATAGTTTCGAGGCCAGCGGCCTGTACTGCCCTCCACCGGCGTTCACCCATAACGAGCTCAAACGGTTCGCTACCATCTTCGGTTGACTTCCGAACCACAATTGGCTGGAGCACGCCGATTTCGCGTACCGAGTGGACGAGCTCCGCCATGTCGTCTTCATCGAAGACAGAGCGGGGCTGTTTGCGGTTGGGGTGGATGTCGCCGACTGGAATCTCGGCAAACCGCACTCCCGGTACCTCGACCAGGTCCACGCCGTCATCATCCCACCCACGGGATTCCGATCGACCGCTGGACGTAGCCGCGGACGCCGCGGCTTCAGGCATGCCGGTCGTCGGCTCCTGGCCGGTGTCAGCGGCATCGTCTGTTGTGACGGCCGAGGTGGCCGCGGCCTCCGTTTTTGCCTTCGCTGAAGTGCTGGGCCCGGCTGCCGGGGTTCCAGCAGCTGTTCCCTTCCCTGCAGCGGACTTCCCTGCAACGGACTTCGCCGGCGTGGATTTAGCCGGGGAGGATGTGGATGAAGAGGACCGGGAGGACTTAGCCGCCGCAGGCTTGTCCGCTGCGGGCTTCGACGATGGGGCCTCAACGGCCTCCTCTGAAGGTTCCGTCTTCTTGCGTCCCTCAGGGAAGAAGAGATCTACCGGACGCGAGACGGTTGTGGCGGTACCCGACCCGTTGGCGGCGGCGGAACTTGGAATCAGCGCACCCAGACCGCGGCCCAGGCCGCGTCGTTTCTCGCTCATTGGTAATCCCTCCAGTGGTAGAGCCAGGCGTTGCCAGGCTCCAGTCGTTGCAGTTTGAAGATTTTAGCGCTCTGCTATTTCAGCAGCGGCTTCCAGGTAAGACAGGGCTCCACTGGAGGAAGGGTCGTAGGTCATGACCGTCTGCTGGTAGCTCGGTGCTTCCGAGATGCGCACCGATCGTGGAACCACAGCAGAGAGGACCTGATCCGGGAAGTGCTGGCGTACCTCGGCCGCAACCTGGGCTGCGAGGTTGGTACGGCCGTCGTACATGGTCAAAAGGATCGTCGACACCACCAGGTCAGCATTCAGGTGCTTCTGGATCATCTCGATGTTCTTGAGCAGCTGGCTCAGTCCCTCGAGTGCGTAGTACTCGCACTGGATCGGGATGAGTACTTCGTTGGCTGCGCAGAAAGCGTTGACGGTCAGCAGCCCAAGGCTCGGCGGGCAATCAATGAAGATGTAGTCGAGCCGCTGCTCGCCGTTCTTTTCACGGGTCTTGGCATAGACGTCAATAGCGCGGCGGAGCCGCTGTTCACGTGCCACGAGGGAGACCAGCTCAATCTCCGCGCCTGCCAGGTGGATGGTTGCGGGCGCGCAGATCAGGTTCCCGATGTCAGGGCACGGTGCCACCACGTCCGCGAGGGGTACGTCGTTGATCAGGACGTCGTAGATGCTGTCCACGTCCGCGTGATGTTCGATTCCCAGGGCGGTGGAAGCGTTGCCTTGAGGGTCAATGTCGATGACCAGGACATTGAGTCCAGCCGCCGCCAGTGCCGCGGCAATGTTCACCGTGGTGGTGGTCTTTCCCACCCCACCCTTTTGGTTGGAAACCGTAAAGACGCGTGTGTTCTCGGGCCGCGGCAGCTGGCGGCCTACCAGGCGTTCACGGCGCTTGGTTTCATGCGCCAGCTCTCGGGCAATGGGGCTGGAATCATCGATTGCATCAATAACGTTGGATCTACCGCCAGCGGTTGTTTCACGTGAAACGGCTGCTGATTTCGCGGCGTTCGAAACCCGTTCCGGGTGGATTCCGCCCCTGCCCGGCGTCGCGACAGGACCAGCGACAGAACGTGCTGACCCCAAAGACACAAACGGGGGGATCCGTTGTGTGGAGGCTTCACTACTGGTCACTGGGGCACACTCACTCTCGTTCAGCCAAATTTGCTGCCGTTGTCTAGCCTAACTGCTGGACCCGCCAGAGTTAGGCCACCGGGCCCGAACTAGGCCTTCTTTTGGGACTTGTTTACAACGATGCGAACCACGGTGGTGGGTTCCTCCAAGAGGTGCTCACCAACCGTGAGAACGGACGTTTCGACGCCCCCAAGCTTTCGGATCGTCTTCGCGGCTTTCTCGATCTCCTCGGCGGCGCTGCGGCCCTTGATGGCCACCACTTCGCCCTTGCCCGCAAGAAGCGGGATGGTCAGGCCAGCAAGGTTGCTGAGGGCCGAAACAGCCCTGGCCGTCACCACATCCGCCTCGACGTGCCCCACGGCCAGTTCGGCCCGGGTCCGCATCACGGTGACGTTGTCCAGGCCCAGGTCGTCAACAACTTCCTGGAGCCAAATCACCCTGCGTTCCAGCGGCTCGATGAGGGTCAGCTCCAGGTCCGGCCGGGCAATTGCCAGGCACAGCCCGGGCAGGCCTGCACCGCTGCCGACGTCAGCAACGTGGCTCCCCTCGGGGATCTCACTCTCAATGACGGCGCAGTTAAGGACGTGCCGGCTCCAGAGGCGGGGGATCTCCCGCGGCCCGATGAGGCCGCGCTCCGTGCCGGAGGTCGCCAGGTGTTCAACATAGCGTTTAGCCAGGTCCAACCGGTCGCCGAAGATCTTCTCCGCGGCCGAAAGCTCAGCTGGCGTAATGTCAACCATGGTTAGCGGATCAGCCATTCTCTACTCGGCGGATACAACGATGTGGCGTCCGGCGCCTTCGCCCTCGGACTCACTGACCAGTCCCAGGTCGGCAACGGCATCGTGGACGATTTTCCGCTCGTAGGCGCTCATCGGTTCCAGCGCCACCGGCTGGCCGCTTTCCTTCACTGAAGCTGCGGCGTCCTCGGCAACCTTCTGCAGGTGGCCGGTACGCTCCTGCCGGTAACCGTTGATATCCAGTACCAGCCGTGAGCGGTTCTCCGTCGCGGACAGCACAGAAAGCCGCGTCAGTTCCTGAAGGGCTTCAAGGACTTCGCCGTCCTCACCCACCAGGCTGTCCAGGGCGTCAGACTCTTCCTCGGTCACGATGGAGATGTAGGTGCGTCCGTTGCGGACCTCAATGTCGATGTCACCATCGATGTCGGCAATGTCCAGCAGCTCCTCGAGGTAGTCCGCAGCCACGTCCCCCTCTTCCTCCAGGCGGCTGGCTGAGGAAGCCTTGGGCAGGGAAGCTTCCCCGTTCTCGGAGACGTCCTGATCGTCGATGATCTCCTCGGACAGGGCGTGTTCGGTGCTCTCGGCAGACATTACTTCTTCTTCCTGTTCTTGCGTTGTGGCTGGATACGCTGGCCCTTTGCCTGGGCCACGGCCGCGGCGGCAGCAGCGGCGTCGGCTGCCTCATCCTTCTTGCCGCCCAGGATGGGGAGGGCCGGAAGGCCCTTGGCAGCCCGGCGCTCGGCGAGGGCCTTTGCAGCGGGGGATCCCGGCGTCGGCATGCGGCGGATCACGAAGAACTGCTGTCCCATGGTCCACAGGTTGGTGGTGGTCCAGTAGATGAGGACACCGATCGGGAAGTTGATGCCGCCAACACCGAAGACAATCGGCAGGATGTAGAGCATCATCTTCTGCTGGCGCATGAACGGGCTGGCCATGGCTTCTTCGGACATGTTCTTGGCCATGATCTGCTTCTGCGTAATGAACTGCGAGGCAGTCATGGCGAGGATCATGATGATGGAGAGGATCCAGACGGCGGTCAGGTTCCCTTCACCGCCGTGCAGAAGGGACGCGGAAAGCGTGGCCCCGAAGATGGTGGAGTCGTCAAACTGTTCCACCTGGCCGTGGCTCATCGCACCAATGCCCTCGCCGCGGTCCCTCGCCGTCGAAATGCCGGACAGCACGGTGAACAGCGCGAAGAAGAACGGCATCTGGATCAGCATGGGAAGGCAGGCCGAGAAGGGGTTGGTCCCGTGCTTCTTGTACATGGCCATCTGTTCCTGAGCCATTGCCTGGCGGGACAGCTGGTCGGTCTTGCCCTTGTACTTGTCCTGGAGTTTCTTGAGGTCGGGCTGCAGCAGCTGCATGCCGCGCTGGGCCTTGATCTGCTTGACGAACACGGGAATCAGGGCGGCACGGATCACCAGCACCAGGCCGATGATGGACAGCGTCCACGTCCAGCCGGAAGCTTCCGGCAGCCCAATGGCAGTCAGTCCCTCATGGAATCCCACCATGATGATGGACACAAGCCATTTGAACGGAAACATGATTGTTTCAAAGAAGTCCATACTTATCCCTATTCGTCAGGCCGCACTGCGGCCTTCTCCATCAGTCCGAGCAGCCAGGTACTTGTCCGGGTTGTTCAGCACAACAATTGTGGGGGTCTGGTGCTCAGGCCATTCCCGATGGCCGGCGGGGACGTGGTCCACACCGCCGGCGTTCCATGGATGGCAGCGGCCAAGGCGCCGGACAGCGAGCCAGCTTCCCTTGACGGCGCCATGGACAGTGACAGCTTCGAGCGCATAGGCCGAGCAGGAGGGAAAGAACCGGCACACCTGGCCGTACAAGGGGGAAATCACCTTGCGGTAGGCCTTGAGAAGAAGAATGAGAATATTCCGGGGCAGGTTCCACAGGAACAGCCCCACGGCTGCAGCACCACGTTGGAGGGAAGTAACGACGACGGCGGTGGCGTTACGCACGCGGTGTCCCCTCCTGTGTTGTACCGGCCGAATCCTTGGCAGCAGCCCTTGCAGGGCGGCCGGCCAGCCGGACCATCGTCGATTCCAATGCGGCATTGTAATCCGACAGCAGCTGGTCCCAGCTGGCAGTTGCGGACGCAGGAAGCGCCCGGACCACTATGGCAAACCCGGTACCGTGCTCGCGCAGCGAGGCAGCACCTGCTTCTCTCAGTCTCCTCTTAACGAGGTTCCTGACCACAGCGTTCCCTACACTCTTGGAAACGATGAACCCGATCCGGCTGGGTTCGTCAGCAGCAATGGCTGCCGTATATAACACTACGTTCCGGCGTCCATTGCGGACACCGGAACGTACAGTTGTTGAAAAATCGGATGCAGTCCTCAAACGGTTACGGGTGGCCAGCACCTTAAACTCGCAAAGAAATGTCTACCGACGAGTCAGTATTTAGGCCGACAGCTCGGTGCGACCCTTGCCACGACGGGCTGCCAGGATGGCACGGCCGGCACGGGTACGCATACGAAGGCGGAAGCCGTGCTTCTTGGCTCGACGGCGGTTATTCGGCTGAAAAGTCCGCTTGCTCACGTTAGTTACTCCAGTGGATCAAAGGTGCGCCCACCCGATCAGTAATGGGGAAGAACTGGCCGACGCTAAGTTTTGTATATGCACGCTATCCCCCGGCTGCCCAAGCGCACTGCGCCTGGGAGATTCAGATGGGGCCAAAAAGCGGACACAAAGGACTTCACAACGTTAGGGCAATTTAAGCCCCCGAGTCAAACCGGAACCCCTTCTGGCCGCTATCCCCAGCTGTGCCTAACCTGCCCCCGGAGCCTGTGGATGAAGTGGCTCACAGCCCCTTTTCCGAACCACACCGGTGTAATTATCCACAAGCTACTTGCCAGCTATCTTCTAGGCTTTTCATCCCCTAGAGTGGCCCAGTAGCCGATTATCCA